>QIDL01000335.1 GCA_003228415.1 Gammaproteobacteria bacterium
GAGAGAACTTCGCGCACCTGGGGATAGGGCTGGCTTAGATCGGCGATATGAGCTTCGTAGTAGTCGATGAAGGCTGCCAGCAGATGTTCCTGGCTCTCCGCGGCCGGTCCATGCTGCACTTTTGCATTGCTGAGGAGGGTCTGACTGAGGAGTGCCTCACTGATGAGCCTTGCTGCACCGTGACCGACCCAATGGCGGGTCAGGGCTTCGTCGACGGCTGGGTAACCGTGGCGGGTCAGGGCATGATTGAGGGCGGCATTGATGTCCGGTGCGGTATCCACCAGGGTGCCGTCCAGATCAAACAGATATCCGCGGTAGGCTTTCAAGCGGCCGCTAATGCCTTGCGCATGGCGTCGATGGTAGCGCGATAGTCTTCGCTGCCGAAGATCGCGGACCCGGCGACGAAGGTATCCGCACCGGCCCGTGCGGACGCGGCGATGTTGTCTGCTTTGATGCCGCCATCCACCTCCAGGCGAATCTCTCGGCCGCTGGCGTCGATCATCTCGCGGGCATCGGTCAGTTTGTCGAGACTTGCGGGAATGAACGCCTGGCCGCCAAAACCGGGATTGATCGACATGATCAGCACCAGATCCACCAGGTCGATGACTTCGCTGAGGAGGTCGATGGGGGTTGCGGGATTGAATACCAGGCCGGGTTGGGCGCCTCCGTCTCGAATCAGACTGAGCGTCCGGTGCAGATGGTCAGTGGCTTCCGGATGAACACTGATGATGTCGGCACCGGCACTCAGGAAATCGCCGATGAGTCGATCGGCCGGTTTCGCCATCAGATGCACGTCCATCGTGGCGTCGATGCCTGCCTTTCTCAGGGAATCGAGCACCAGTGCACCGACGCTGAGATTGGGTACGTAATGATTGTCCATCACATCGAAGTGAATGATGTCGGCGCCGGCGTCGAGCACGGCGCGAATTTCGTCACCGAGCCGGGAAAAGTCGGCGGCGAGAATGGAGGGTGCGATCCAGTAATTCATAATCGGCGCATTCTACGTGGCAGGATCTGGCTTGTCTGTCTGATTCACCGCGTCGAGCTGGGCCTGAGCACCGATATCGATCCAGTAACCGGACCAGACCTGGGCGGAGATACGGCGCTCTTCGATCGCCTTGAAGAAATGCTCGCGCAGGGAGAACGGCTCGGCCCGGTCTGCCCGAAACACCGTGGGTCTGACGATGGATATACCACAGTACACGTAAGCGTCGCCACGGGATGCGATGCGTTCGCCTTCGAGTTCGAAATCCCCCTGCTCGCGGAAGCTCGGCCTGGGTGTCACAACCAGATGTATGTCGGCCCAGTCCGGAATGTCCAATAGATCGGTGAACGGAAATTCGGTGAAGATATCGCCGTTTACGATCAGGAAAGGTTCATCACCCAGCATCGGCAAGGCGTTCACGATTCCCCCTCCGGTTTCGAGCAACTCGGTTTCACGACTGTAGGCGATCTGCACGCCATGAGCGGCGCCGTCGCCGAAGTACTCTTCGATCAACTCTCCGAGATGGTGCAGATTGATGACGAGTTGCCGGATGCCGGCTTCGACCAGCCAGCCGATCTGATGTTCGAGGAGCGGCTTACCCCTGACCATCAGCATCGGTTTGGGGTCGAGTCGGTCAGCGGGCGCAGACGTTCGCCTCGGCCCGCGGCCAGGATCATGGCCTTCACCTCAGTCGTGCCTCTTCTCGGATGAGGCATGCCCGATCTGGAGCCGATCGGCACCGAGGCCGTTGAGCCAGTCGGCTATCGGATGCAGCGCCGGGTGCTTTCGACAGAGACGCGTGGTGCGTTCGATGACCGGTCGAACGAAGCGCAGGTGGCTCGATTTGCCGTCTCTGAGATGCAGACGAGTGAAGATCCCCACCGCTTTCAATTGGCGTTGTACGGCGCTGAATTCCACATCGACCGCAAATGACTGCGGGTTCAGGTCCAGGGGTGACAAGGTCAGATAGGCATCGCGCCAGTGCGCGACTTCTGCCTCGGAAAATTCCTGGTAACAATCGTGGAGCAGGGAAGCAAGGTCGTAGCTGACCGGACCCATGAGCGCATCTTGAAAATCGACCACGCCGAAGTGGCCGTCATTGAACAACAGATTGCGACAGTGATAGTCGCGATGCACACAGCACTGATGCTGTGCCTGAGCGCGATCCACCAGCGCCTCGAAACCAGGCTCCAGCTCGGGTGGCAGTGTCATCCCGAGATGTTCTGTCACGAACCACTCGGCGAAAATAGTCAGCTCGTCGGCCAGGCGGCCGGCGCTGTAGATTGGAATGGCCGGGTCATCGATCTGCTGGAGGCGGACCAGGGTGCCGATGGCGGCGGTCAAGGCCTCATCGCGAGCCGGCGTGCGGTAAGCACTTTCGAGATCCGCGCCGCCCAGATCAGACATGAGAAACCAGCCTCTTCTCATGTGGGTCGCGAGAATCTCGGGCACCGGGATCCCCTTGTCGATGAAGATTGTCGCGAGTCTGATGAACTGATCGTTGTGCTCTTTATCCGGTGGCGAGGTCATGAGAATGACGCTCTGCTCCTCTGCAGCATTTGACCGCACTCGATAGAACTGACGAAAACTCGCTTCGGCTTTGAGCGGGGTCAACTGGATCGATGTGGCGTTCGGGAGATGTCCGGAAACCCATAGGGATAGCTCGTCGGTCATCGGCGCATTGTAGCGAGGTTGGCGGTATCTATGGGGTATCATCGCGGCCATGAATCAGTGGGTTCGATCAATCCAGGGCGGGGTCATCGCTTTGGCAGGGGTTTTTGCGGCCTCCAGCGGGTGGCCGGCCGAAACGGACAGCCTCGCGTGGGACTACTGGTTGCCACGAGATGAGCTCAGTCAACGGGAACTCATCAGCCTGCCCGAGTTCTGTGCAGGCGCTTACCGCTGGCCGCTGTTTCCGCATTCGAAGGCGCTGAAGGCCGAAGATTTTCCTCTCGAAGTCGAGGCGCAACACGCCGAATACTTCAATTCCGGTGAGGTGTTTCTAAAAGGCGATGTTGTTGTCATTCAGGGCAATCGAACGTTGCGAGCACCGAGCGCGATACTCAATCACAAGCTCCGGGAGGGACACATCAGCGATGGGGTTTTAGTCGAGGATCCGGACGTGATTGCGACCGGGACCGACGCCCGGATGAATCTGGATACCAAGGCCACGACGCTGAACAATGCGGAATTTCTCTTGTTGGGACCTGAATTTCGCGGTACTGCGAAGCAACTGGTTCGAGACGATGCAGGAAACGTGAGAATAGCCTCCAGTACCTTCACCCGCTGCGGGCCTGACAGCAACAATTGGCGAATCGGTGCCAGATCATTCGAGATCAAGGACGGTAGCGACTATGGCACCGCTCGACGGGCCGTCATCCGGATCAAGAACGTACCGGTTTTTTACACGCCCTATCTCAGCTTTCCGATCAACGAACAGCGCAAATCCGGTTGGCTGTTCCCGCAGATGAGTTTCACCAGTCAGGGCGGGATCGAGTTTGCGCCGCCTTATTATCTGAATCTCGCCCCCAACTACGATGCCACTGTCAGGCCGCGCTACGTCCAGAAGCGCGGGCTCGGCATCGAAGCAGAATTCCGGCACCTGTCGAGCCGGGAGCAAACGACGCTTGCCGGCTCCTTCATCGGTCAGGACAAGTCCTACGATGGCACCTTTGAGAAGGATGACTTCGATCGGCTGAGTGAGGCGGGGTTGGTCAGTGGACCGTTCGAACCCGCCGATCGCTGGCTTTACGCCATGCGTCACAAGGGCGACTTCGGTTATTGGCGCACCACGGTCGATTATACCGCGGTGAGCGACAGGGACTACTTTCGCAACCTCGGGACCGAGCTCGATGTGGCGTCCCGCCGGGAGCTCGAGCGCAGCGGCCAGTTGCAGTACAGCAGGGGTGGCTTCGACATGCGGTTCTGGGCACAGCGCTTCGATCGGCTCGATAGCTTTCCCGTCGAAGCCTATCAGCGGCTGCCGGAGCTGACGCTCAACTACAGCGGCTTCCTGCCGGGGCCCTTCGAGTGGTCGATGGGTGCATCCGGGGCGTCTTACGATCGCACCAACGATGAGCTCAACGGGGTGAACAAGATCGTCGGCAGTCGGGTCCATCTGGAGCCGCGACTGCGCATGCCGTTAAGCAATTCCTGGGGGTTTCTGACCCTGATGGGCGGCTATCGATATACCGCCTATGATCTGAGCGATACCGAGCCCGACGTGGAAGCGAAACCTGAGCGAAAGATTGGCCTGGGTAGCGCCGATGCAGGGATGTTTTTCGAGCGTGATATGAATTTCTTTGGTGCTTCGGTGATACAGACTCTGGAGCCGCGGGTTCGTTACCTGTACCAGCAGTTTCAGGATCAGAATGATCTGCCCAGATTCGACGTCACCAAACTGACCTTTCGCTACGATCAGCTCTGGCGGGACAATCGTTTCAGTGGTCTGGACCGGATCAGTGATGCGGATCAGCTATCCGTGGGACTGACGTCGCGCTTTATCAACGCGGCCACAGGACGCGAGTATCTGCGTGCCAACTTAGGCCAGATCCGCTATTTCAAAGACCGGCGGGTCACCAAATCCGGAACGCAGCAGAGCAGGGATCTCACCAACGATTCGGAGCTGGCGGGGGAACTGGTCGGCCAGATCGGTCGCTGGAGGATAGGGGGTAACATCATCTGGGAACCCAATGAGAAGCGGACCGATGAAGGTGGTGCTTTCGCCCGCTTTCGCAGTGATAATGACCACATCCTTTACCTGGGTTATCGGTTCCGAAAAAGCACGGATGTCGATCAGACCGACATATCATTTACCTGGCCTCTGACCGGGCGCTACTCGCTGATCGGGCGCTGGAACTTCGACCTCAATACCCGCCGGATTGTTGAGGGTCTGGCGGGAATCGAGTACAACGACTGTTGCTGGAAGATCCGGTTCATCGCCCGGACCTATCTGGATACGCCGTCGGCTCGTCTGTTCGCGGAAGCGGATACCCGCCAGGCGGTCTATCTGCAGATTGTGTTCAAAGGCCTGGCCGGAATTGGCAATTCCGTCGAACCGCTCCTGGCCAAGAGCATTCCTGGCTACGCTATGGAGAACTAGAATGCAAACGATCTTCACTGTTCGAACCGTCGTTCTTCTCGCCCTGATATTTTCGGGGTTGGCTCGGGCGGAATATCGTGAGCTCGATGCCATCGTGGCCGTTGTCGAGGATGACGTCGTGCTGGCGTCAGAGTTGCTCGAGCGCCTCGAGATGGTTCGGGAACAGTTCAAAGAAAACAACGCCGCGTTGCCGCCCAACGATATTCTGCTGTCACAGATCATGGAGCGGTTGGTGATCGAGAGCCTGCAGGTGCAGGAAGCGGACAGACGTGGCGTAACCGTCGATGACGAGACACTCACTCGGGCAGTCAGCTCCTTTGCCGAACAGAACAAACTGAGCCTGGAGCAGTTTGCTCAGCGGCTGGCTCAGGACGGGCGAAATTATGCCGAATTTCGTGAGCAGATCCGGAAAGAAATGCTGATGCAGCGATTGCAGCGCGCCGTTGTCAATCGACGTATTGCGATCTCTGAAAAGGACATCGAGGACCTTTTGAACTCCCCCTACTATAAGGAACTGCTCTCCGACGAGTTTCGGGTGGGTCACATCCTGCTTGCTGTGGAGCCCAATGCCAGCGAGGAGACCATCAAGACCGCAGAAGACGCGGCGATCGAAATCGTCAAGGAGCTGCGAAATGGGGCCGACTTTGCCCAGATGGCGGTGTCGAGATCCGCAGGATCCCATGCGCTGGAGGGCGGAGATCTGGGATGGCGCAAGGCGGCTGGATTGCCGACGCTGTTTGCCGAGTACGTGATTCAGATGGAAGTGGGTGATGTGTCACCACCCATTTCCAGTGGTAGCGGTCTGCACATCGTAAAGTTGCTGGAACAGCGTGGCGCCGGGGTGCAGAAGCAGCAGCAGAGTCTGCTGAGGCATATCCTGGTGCAGCCGTCGGAAATTCGTACCGAAGAGGAAACCGAGAAGCTGATATGGGAGATCTATCGCCGCATTGAATCCGGAGAGGATTTTGCTGAACTGGCGATCGAATTCTCTGAAGATCCGGGCAGCGCTCTCAGTGGCGGCGATCTGGGTTGGACGGCGGGAGATGAATTCGTGCCCTCGTTCCGGACAGCCATGGTTGCAACTGCCGTGGGTACCATGAGCGAGCCATTCAGATCCCAATATGGCTGGCACGTTCTCGAGGTACAGGAGCGACGGGAACAGGATATGAGTCTGGAAGCGCGACGGGACATGGCGCTGCAGATTCTGCACGGACGTCGGTTCGAGGAGGAACTGGAGAAGTGGCTCAAGGAAATCCGCGACGAAGCATTCGTCGAACTGCGGATGACTAACGGTTAGTGACCGGCCTTGAGCACACGCTGTGGCGGCCCAGCCGCGATGAAAAATGACATCAGGCTGGCGATCACTGCGGGCGAACCGGCTGGCATCGGACCGGATCTGCTGATCAAGATGGCCCAGCGTCCTCGCGACAGTTGCTGGGTGGCCATTGCCGATACCGGACTGCTTGAAAGGAGCGCTCGGCGGCTCGGTGTGACGGTTGAGTTCGATGAGAATTTCGAAGCACCGAGCACCGCGGCCGGGCGGCTTACCGTTCGACATACCGCGCTCGCGGAACAGGAAAATCCTGGCCGGCTCGATGTCGCGAACGTGCCCTACGTACTGGAAACGCTCGAGCTGGCGGCTGACGGTTGCCTGTCCGGCGCGTTTGCCGGAGTAGTCACGGGGCCGGTGCAGAAGTCTGTCATCAACGATGCGGGCCATCCATTCAGCGGTCATACGGAGTTCTTCTGTGATCGGGCGGCGGTGGAAGATGTGGTGATGCTGTTGGTTGCCGGCAAGCTGCGGGTCGCGTTGGCGACTACCCACCTGCCGCTGGCGGCTGTCGCTGCCGCCATTACCCCCGGGTTGCTGCGGCGCCGCATTGGCATTCTGCTGGCTGGATTGAAAACCGACTTCGGCCTTCAGGACCCTGAGATTCTGGTGTCTGGATTGAATCCGCATGCGGGTGAAGGCGGGCACCTGGGCACCGAGGAAGTGGAGATCATCGGACCTGTCTGTGAGGAGTTCCGATTGGCGGGCGTCAGGCTCACCGGCCCGCTGCCCGCGGACACGCTCTTTACACCTGACTTGCTGGGTGACGCCGACGCGGTGTTTGCGATGTATCACAACCAGGGTTTGCCGGTGCTGAAACATCAGAGCTTTGGTCGGGCGGTGAACGTGACCCTGGGTCTGCCGTTCGTTCGCACATCGGTGGACCACGGTACCGCACTCGATCTGGCCGGGAGCGGTGATATCGATCCGGGCAGCTTCATCGAAGCGGTCGGACTTGCGGAAATCCTGGCCGCGAATCGATGACACATCTGCCCAGGGCCCGGAAGCGTTTCGGGCAGCATTATCTTACCGACGAAGCCGTGTTGCAGCGCATCGCGGATGTGGTGCGCGCTCGTGAAACAGATCGTCTGCTGGAGATCGGTCCGGGTACTGGAGCGCTTACCTCGTATCTCTTTGGCAGCACGGCGCGCTACCTGGCGGTCGAACTCGATCGTGATCTGATAGATCCGCTGAAAGTGCGTTTTCCCGGGTTGGAGCTCGTCAGTGCGGATATTCTCAAGGTCGACCTCGACGCGTTGTTGGAGCCCCCGGGTTGGCGAGTGGTCGGCAACCTGCCCTACAATATTTCTTCACCGCTGTTGATCAAGCTGTTCGGCCACCTCGATCGGATCGAGGATGCGCACTTCATGTTTCAAAAAGAGCTGGGCGCAAGACTCGCCGCAACACCCGGTACCAAAAGCTGGGGTCGGTTAGGCGTCGTGACCCAGTATTTCTGTCTGGTGGAGCCGCTTTTCGACGTGCCGCCCGAGGCTTTTCTACCTCCTCCGAAGGTACATTCCCAGTTGGTCCGGTTGACGCCACGGCCGGAGCTTGCAGCCGTCGATCTCGAGCGATTCAACAAGGTATTGAGATTTGCCTTTTCGGCACGGCGCAAGCGCATCGCCAACGCGCTGAAAACACTGCGCGTGGACTGGGCCAGGGTCAGCGTGAACCAGGGTGCGCGTGCGGATGAGATCTCTGTTGAGGAGTTTATCAGTCTGGCTAATGCGTTG
>QIDL01000245.1 GCA_003228415.1 Gammaproteobacteria bacterium
ATGGAGTAAGCTTTGAAGAGGCAACGGATGTCTTCGATGACGATCTATCTTCTACCGTTGCTGATCCAAGTCACTCTGATAGTGAGCATAGGTACCTCATATTCGGTTTGAGTTATGCTGGAAATCACCTGGTCGTATCATTCACTGAACGTGGTGATAGACCGAGTCATGTCTGCACGGCGAATGACACGTCGCGAGATCAACGCATATGAGCAATGAGAAAGATACTTTGCGGCCGGAGTACGATCCCGAACTCATCAAATCTGGTAAACGCGGTAAGTACGTATCTAGGGAACCTCTGAACAATTCCCGTTTGCTCAGCACGGACTACGGGGTCTGTGGTTAGGCGCGGTTCGCAGGCAATGGTCGACTCCATTGCCAAGAATCGCAACAAAGCCACAGGCCCCGTAGTCCGCGCCCTTCGGGAGCTTATCGCGCTCGCCCTGCCTGCGTTGCGCACCTCCTGGCATGAAGAGCCAATGTGCTAGACATTACCTGCGGCGCGCGCCTCCTCCTTATGATAGGAGGACAAGCGCGATAAACTCTGAGCTTTCGGGAATTGTTCAGAGGTTCCCTAAATCGTTTTTCAACGCTGTTTGGCTCCGCTAGACTACCCCGCTTTCCAGGCTCCGGTACGAGTTGGACGGTGAAGGCCCGCACGCATACCCGCATCAAGATCTGTGGCATTACCCGCAACGCCGATGCCGAGTCCGTGGTGGCGGCTGGGGCCGATGCCCTGGGGCTGAATTTCAGCGACTTGAGTTCCCGCCAGGTCGACATAGGCGTTGCCGCCGAGATCGCCGTTTCCATGGAGGACCGGTTGATTCGAGTCGGTTTGTTCGTCGATCCGCAGCCTGAGTTTGTTGAACGGGTTCTCGGTATGGTCCGACTCGATGTTCTGCAGTTTCATGGCGGCGAACCAGCGGCGCTTTGTGGCGCATTCGGCTTGCCTTATTTCAAGGCTCATCGGGTCGCCGGGACTGTGGACATGGCCGCTCTGGAGGCGTGTTATCCGGATGCCTGCGGTCACCTGCTGGATGCCTGGGTTGCCGGTCAGCCTGGTGGCACCGGCCAGCAGTTCGACCGGCGATTGTGGCCTCGTGACGCACGGACCGCTCTGGTGCTGGCGGGCGGTCTGACGCCGTCCAACGTCGAGTCGGCGATATTGCAACTGAGCCCCTACGCGGTGGACGTGTGCGGTGGGGTGGAGGGTCCCGCCAAGGGTGTGAAGGATCCAGGGGCGATCGAGAATTTCGTTGCAGCGGTCAGACGAGCCGATGAGCAGGCCGGAAGGACGGTTTCCGCTTGAGCCTGTTCGCTTGAGCCTGGAAATACCAATAGTCGTGGAATATTGAGAGGTAGTGAGTGGACGGTGCCAACAGATATGACCAGCCGGTAGCGGGACACTTCGGGGAGCACGGTGGCCGATTCGTTGCAGAAACGCTGACACGCGCGCTCGAGGAGCTTGCCGAGCTATACGATCGGCTGTCTGTGGATCCGGAATTTCAAGCAGAGTTTCAAGCGGACCTCAAGCACTACGTCGGTCGTCCCACGCCGCTGTATTTCGCCGAGCAGCTCAGCAACAGTCTCGGCGGTGCAAAGATCTACCTGAAGCGGGAGGACCTCAACCATACCGGGGCTCACAAGGTAAACAACACCGTCGGACAGGCGCTTATTGCCAGGCGGATGGGTAAACCACGGGTCATCGCCGAAACGGGAGCGGGTCAACATGGCGTGGCTACCGCGACCGTCGCGGCTCGGCTCGGCCTCGAGTGCCAGGTCTATATGGGCGCCGAGGACATCAAACGCCAGAGTCTGAATGTCTATCGCATGAAACTCCTGGGCGCTGAAGTGATCCCGGTGACGTCCGGCTCGCGTACCCTGAAAGATGCCATGAACGAGGCAATGCGGGACTGGGTGACCAACGTCGACAATACCCATTACATCATCGGCACGGTGGCGGGTCCCGATCCGTATCCGCGGATGGTGCGTGATTTCCAGTCGGTGATCGGCAAAGAGACGCGCACGCAATGCCTGGAGCAGATAGGGCGATTGCCCGATGTGCTGGTGGCCTGCGTTGGCGGTGGGTCGAATGCCATCGGGTTGTTTCATGCCTTCATCAATGATGCGGATGTGCGCCTGGTGGGTGTGGAGGCCGCAGGCAGGGGTCTGGACACGGGTGAGCATGCCGCACCGCTGAACGCAGGCCGGGTGGGAGTGCTGCATGGCAATCGGACCTATCTGATGCAGGACGACGATGGACAGATCGTGGAGACGCATTCCATATCCGCCGGTCTCGACTATCCCGGCGTAGGACCGGAGCATTCGTATCTGAAGGATATTCATCGAGCGGAGTACGATGCGGTGACCGATGATGAGGCGATGGCCGCTTTCCGGCTGTTGAATCGGAGCGAGGGGATTCTGCCGGCGCTGGAATCCAGCCATGCCATTGCCTGGGTGGCCAAAAAGGCCAAAGAACTGGGTCCGGAGCTGGTCGTGGTGATCAATCTCTCGGGCCGGGGTGACAAAGACATTCTCACCGTGGCTGAAATCGACGGGATCGAGATATGAGCCGTCTGCAGGCTTGCCTGGCGGCACTGGCGACAGGAAATAAGAAGGCGCTGACGACATTCATCACGGCGGGTGATCCGAGCGCAGAAGCAACGGTACCCGCGCTGCATCGACTGGTGCGCTCGGGTGCGGATATCCTGGAGCTGGGTGTGCCGTTTTCCGATCCGGAAGCGGAAGGTCCGGCGATTCAGGCATCTTCTGAACGAGGGCTCGCGAATGGCATCACTCTTCGCAGCTGTCTGGACATGGTCCGTGCGTTCCGCAGCGACGATGCGGTCACGCCAGTGGTACTGATGGGCTATCTGAATTCCGTGCTGGCGATGGGCTATGGGAACTTTGCCAGCGCTGCGGCCTCTGCTGGAGTGGACGGGCTGATCATGGTGAATCTACCACCCGAAGAGGCGGTGGCGTTCAAACAGGCACTGCTGCCACACGAATTGGACCTGATTTTTCTCATTGCGCCAACGACCACCGATGAGCGGACGCGCATGATCGTTTCCGAGGGATCCGGGTTTCTCTACTACGTGGCGCTGAAAGGAATCACCGGTGCCGATCATCTCGATGTCGGGCCGGTGGCTGAACGGGTCCGTGAGATAAAGAGCACAACGGCCTTACCGGTGCTGGTGGGGTTTGGTATCAAGGATGCACAGGCTGCACGTTCGATTGCCGATCATGCCGATGGGGTGGTGATTGGGAGCTTGCTGGTACGAACGATGGCAGAGTTCGACGATGAGGCGGCACGCCTGGACCGGCTGGGCGAGCAGGTCTCGGAGTTCCGCCGCGCCCTCGATGCCGGGTAGACGCCTGATGATCAGGAGACGTCTGATGATCGATGTGACCTCGCTCGATGACTGGCTCGAGTACATCAATGCCGTCCATCCCGCTGAGATCGAGATGGGACTCGACCGCACGCGAACGGTGGCCCGGCGCCTCGACGTGCTGAGCCCCGCGGCCACCACCGTCATCATAGCCGGCACCAACGGCAAAGGGTCGACGACGATCGCCCTGGAACAGTTGCTGCTCGGCGCAGGTCTACGGGTCGGCGCCACGCTGTCACCTCATATCGAACGCTTTAATGAACGGTTTCGGCTGAATGGCGAAGAGCTGAACGATGGGCGGATCTGCGAGCTGTTGCAGCGGGTGGATGAGGCCCGAGGAGAGATCCGGCTGACCTATTTCGAGTATTCGGCCCTGGCGGCCCTGCTCGCGCTCAAGGAAGCCGAGGTCGATGTGGCCATTCTCGAGGTGGGTCTCGGCGGCCGACTCGATGCTTTCAATGTCGTTGATGCCGACATCGCCATCATCACCAGTATCGGTCGCGATCATGAAGACTATCTCGGCACCGATCTGGAACAGATCGGTCGTGAGAAAGCCGGTGTGTTGCGAGCGGATCAGAAGGTGATCCTCGGCACGGTGACGGCGTCGGTGGGGGTTGTGGCCAGCGGACTGAACTGTGAGGTTCTGAGGGCCGACGGCGACATTCAGATTCGCGAGTCGCGTTCTACCTGGTGTTACCGGTGTGACGCTCTGGGTCTCAGCTATGAGGACATCCCACGCGGTTCCCTGGCGCCGCTCAACTGTGCATTGGCGTTGACCGCCGCCGGCTTGCTGCTGTCACCGGCTGCACTCGAGCCGCGCCACCTGGCAACTGCACGATTGAGCGGACGTATGGAAGTTTTTCGGATTGAAGACGTCGACAAGGTCGAAGATGCCGACAGGGTCGAAGATGTCGACAGGGTCGAAGACGTCGACAAGGTCGAGGGTACCGAGGTGATTGTGGATGTAGCACACAATCCGGCCGCGGCAGGATTCCTTTCCGAGCAGCTTGAACACCGGTTCGGGTGCAGACAGTTTGTCGCCATCCTCGGGTCTCTGGCCGACAAAGATGCATTGGGGGTGAAAGCAGCGTTGGATCCCAGGGTGCGGGTCTGGCTGACGCTGTCCACGGTTGGCCATCGTGGCCTGACCGCGGACGCATTGGCGGAGCGAATCGGTGTACCGGCGGAACGCGCTCAACGAAGCGCCGGCGAGGCGCTTCGTACGGCGTTGTCGTTAACCGGGCCCGGTGATGGTATTCTCGTCCTTGGGTCATTCTCTGCGGTGGAACAGGCCAGGACACTGTTGATTGAGTGCAGTGAGAAGTGCGGAAAGCTTGAAACCGATGGATGAACATACCCGCTATCGGGTAACGGGTAGCCTGTTCCTGTTGGCAATCGCCGTGATCCTGTTCCCCATGCTTTTTGATGGCGCCGGACTGCCGCCGGTCGAGATCGAGCCATTGTCGGTACCGGCAGAAAAGCCGTCTGTGACGCGACGGATGGACGTAGCGCCGCAAACGAACGTGGTCGAACGCGCTGCCGAACTGGTGGCCGAGATTGATGATACTGGTTTCTTGACCGAGGATGGCACACGAATTGGAGAGCCGCTGTTGACCGAGGCTGACTCCTCGACCCGGGTTTGGGCGGTGCAACTGGGCAGCTTTGGCGAGGCGGAAAATGCGCGGAAGTTACGCGACCGCCTGAGAGGCGATGGCTACGAGGCGTTCATCTCCACGGTAAAAAAAGATGCGGTGGTCATGAGCCGGGTTGCCATCGGACCTTTGTTGAGCCGAGCCGACGCGGACAACCTGCGCGATGAGCTGTCAGGATCTCTGTCCCTGAATGCCAGAATCGTGGCATTTTCGAACTGATGACCTCCGCCGACCTCGTCATACTCATCATTGTCCTGCTGTCGTCGGTCATCGGGCTGGTGAGGGGGTTGTTCAAAGAATTGTTATCTCTGCTGGTCTGGTTCACCGCCATCGGTCTTGCCCTGTACTTCTCCACGGCGACGGGTGATGCCCTGGCAGATCTGATCGCAGATGAATCGATACGCGGAGTGGTCGGATTTTTTGTCATCTTCATTGCGACGCTGACCGTCGGTGGCATTCTCCAGGTGCTCATCAGAAAGTTGATCAGGGGCACAGGGCTCACGGGCATCGATCGCTTTCTGGGTTTTCTGTTCGGCAGTGCCCGTGGTGTTCTGGTCTGTATCGTGGGTCTGATCGCGATGAAGTCCTTCGAGATCGAAGCCGACTGGTGGCTTGAATCCAGAATCATTCCGGAATTGTTGGCCTTCGAACAGGATGTATTGGGGTTGATGGGTAAGGCCAGGGACGTGGTCGTTGAAGTTTCAGATCAAGTGTGAGATCAAACTATGTGCGGCATCGTTGGAATAGTCAGTCATCAGAGCGTTAATCAGCAGCTCTACGATGCGCTGACGGTACTACAACATAGAGGTCAGGACGCCGCAGGCATGGTCACCAGCGATGGGGCCAATGTCTATCCGCGCAAGGGCAACGGCCTGGTCCGGGACGTTTTCCGTCAACAACACATGCAGCGGCTGGTGGGTAATCTGGGAATCGGACACGTGCGCTACCCGACCGCGGGTACCTCGAGTTCGGCGGAAGCTCAACCGATGTATGTCAACTCACCCTACGGCATCCTGCTGGCTCACAATGGCAACCTGACCAATTCGCAATCCCTGCAGGCAGATCTGTTTCGAGAGGACATGCGTCATGTGAACACGGATAGTGATTCGGAAGTTCTGCTCAATGTATTCGCCCATGAGTTGCAGATTCAGCGTGCTCATGAACCCGAAGCGGATCACGTTTTCGCCGCTGTGGAGGGAGTGCATCGGCGCTGCCGGGGGGCGTACGCGGCTGTCGCCATGATCATCGGTTGCGGTATCGTCGCGTTCAGAGATCGCTTCGGCATTCGACCGCTGGTATTCGGCAAGCGTGAAGGGGACAACGGGTTCGAATACATGGTGGCTTCCGAATCCGTAGCCCTCGATCTCCTCGGCTTTGAGCTGATCAGAGACGTCGCTCCGGGCGAGGCGGTGTTCATCAGCAATTCCGGCGAGCTCCATACCAGGATATGCGCCGAGGAAACGATGCTGACTCCGTGCATATTCGAGTATGTCTATCTGGCCCGGCCCGACTCGGTCATGGACGAGGTTTCGGTCTATAAATCCCGGTTGCGTATGGGAGATCACCTGGCCGACCAGGTTCTCGGACGGTTTCCAGGCAATGATCACGATATCGACGTGGTGATACCGATTCCGGATACCGGCCGCACTGCGGCATTGCCGCTCGCCCACCAGCTCAACGTCAAGTACCGGGAAGGCTTCATCAAGAATCGCTACATCGGTCGGACCTTTATCATGCCGGGTCAGAATGAGCGCCGAGCCTCTGTGCGCCAGAAGCACAATGCCATCGAACTCGAGTTCAAAGGCAAAAACGTGCTGCTGGTGGAAGACTCCATCGTCCGAGGCACCACCATCCAGCACATCATCCAGCTGGCTCGGGATGCCGGGGCTCGAAAAGTCTACGTGGCCAGTGCCGCGCCGGCCATTCGCCATCCGAACGTCTATGGGATCGATATGCCGACGGCCAACGAGTTAGTTGCCTACAACCGGACCGAGGAGCAGGTCGGGGCGTACATCGGAGCGGATGCGCTGATTTATCAGAGCATCGAAGATCTGATAGTGAGCGCGCGCGAGGGCAATCCGGCCATCAAGCGCTTCGAGTGCTCCGTTTTCGATGGAAATTACGTGACAGGCGACATAGACGAGGCCTATCTGGACCGACTATCTTTGCATCGCAGCGATCAGATGAAACAACACCGTGACGCCGACCTCAACCTCGATCAGACGGTCATCGAGCTACACAACCAAGCTTGATACCAGGCCCCTGTTGAGCGCCTTGCAGAAGGCGTTGCACAATGTGCTCATGGGTAAGGAGCAGCAGGTCAAACTCGCGCTCGCCTGCCTGATGGCGCGCGGCCATCTGCTCATCGAAGATTTACCCGGCATGGGCAAGACCTTACTCTCACACGCGCTCGCCAAGGTGCTGGGTCTGTCTTACAACCGGATTCAGTTCACCAGTGATGTGTTACCGGCGGACATCATCGGTACTGCCATATTCGACCGCGACAGCGGCGAGTTCAGATTTATCGAAGGGCCATTGTTTGCGCAGGTGGTGCTGGCCGATGAGATCAACCGGGCAACGCCCAAGAGTCAGAGCGCCTTGCTCGAAGCCATGGAGGAACGGCAGGTCACTACCGAGGGTGAGACTCGAGTGTTGCCCGATCCGTTTTTCGTCATTGCGACCCAGAATCCCTCGACCCAGACCGGTACGTTTCCGCTGCCGGAATCACAACTCGATCGATTCCTGATGCGCATTGAACTCGGCTATCCGGAGCCGGAAGCAGAACGCGAACTGCTCAAGGGCGGCGATCGCCGTAAGGTGCTCGAGCTGCTCGAGCCAGTCTCCGATCTGGAAGCGCTCGTCGGTCTGCAGACCCAGGTCGATGAAGTCAAGGTCACCGACCCGCTGATCGAATACATTCAGCGTCTGGTAGGCTTCAGTCGTCGGGATGCAGACTTCGCTTTCGGGCTGTCACCCCGAGGTTCGCTGGCCCTGTTGCATAGCGCCAAAGCCTGGGCGCTGCTGCACGATCGTTCTCATGTGGTTCCTGAAGACGTGCAGGCGG
>QIDL01000205.1 GCA_003228415.1 Gammaproteobacteria bacterium
TCAACATGATGTTCTGTTTGTGTGGTCCTATGCCAGCGGCGTAGCGACGGGCCATGAATCTCAGCACCGCCGGCGTCGCCAGTTCGGCATAGCTGATCCCGGCCCGCATACCGCCGTCAACGAGGGTGTTGAGATCGCCGTAGATCGCGAGACTGCCGTGGTCGGCACGGTAGGAAATGTCGTGTGGTGTCGCTCGATACCGGCGATTGAAGACATCGCCAAACAACTGAATCAACGGTAATTCGATACCGCGTTGTGCCATCTCATCTTTCAGTACGATCAGCGGGGCGACTTCGAAGCATTGGATGAAGACTCGATTCGGATCGACAAAGCCGTCAGCCTCGAGTCCCCGGAGCAGCGACTCGCCCAGATCAATCCCAATGAGCTCACCGTTCAGATAGCGGCCTTCATGGAGAAAGTAGGTCGGATGCTTGATCTCGATGTACAACCCGGGGCGGGTACCGTTATGCCGCTCCACGTCGTCGATGAGGGCGATGGCCTCGGCAAGGGTAGGTATCGAATACTCATCATCATGGGCCTGACTGGAAGGCCTTAGCTCCGGCATCCGTTCCCGGGCTTTCAGCGACCTGATCTCGCTCAAGGTGAAATCCTCACTGAACCAGCCCCCCACTCGTCGACCATCGATCTCTTTGACCGTCAGCCGATCGGCGAACTCCCTTCGCTGGGCCACATCGGTGGTGGCTTCACGAATCCGCGGCGTGCCGCGCTGGTCACGAACGATGGCGCCGGAAGAATCCAGCGCCACCACGGCCAGAGCATTTTCATGTCGGGCGATGAGGGCGCCATCCCGAGTCGCCACCAGGTCCAGCTCCACGAAGTCAGCACCTTGATCCAGCGCGAGCCGGTAAGCGGCCAGCGTGTGCTCAGGCCGCTGACCGCTGGCACCACGATGAGCGATGACGATGGGCAACTGCTCGAAAGCGTCCTGTTCACCTGCGGCCATACCACTCGCCAGCAGTCCGAGCACCAGGAAAAACCTCGGCAACAGCGACCGCGAAAAAGAATAGCCAGCCGTTATTTCTCCCTGCGCTTTAGGATCATGGGGATAGACCAATAAGTGATTTCTCTCTCGAACGCGGACGCCATATGATGTACTCCACGGCGGATCCTTCAACCTCATTTAGTCGATGACCTTAATACTGTAAAGAGCAAAGTTGAACGGATCCGTCGGACTTCTTCGACTCTTGAGGGCGTTCTGTTTCAGCGAAGCCCGGCTGCATCTGCCCGATCCCATCAGTCCTCATCTAACGCGCTGAACGTCACCCCCGCATTTGCATCGAGTCGATCGATCAACGCATCTCCCATCGCCGTGGCGGGTGTCAGCACCCCGCCTTCGCGGGCCAGACCATCGTGAGCCAGACACACTGCCGCTTCGCCGAGCATTCTCGCCGTGGAACCGTAACCCGGGTCCCTGTCACCACGGATTCGCAGCCGCAGATTGTGAGTCGCGTTATCCGGATGAATACCGAGCAGCTGAATCTGAAAGTGTCCCGATTCCCGGGCGGCTTCGTCAGGGCCATCGCCCGGTTTCGGTAGCACGGCGCTCAGCCACTTTCTGAGCGGCGCGGTCCGTAACGCCCCGTTGAATGCAACGGAGCCGCCGGCCATGCCGACGGCCAACGGAAATCCCAGCTGTCCGAATGGCATGATCATGCCTTCATCGTAGCGAAACCCGATGCCATACGGATGACCGAGCAGCGCGTTGCTGCGCCGGACGACTTTGGTATTGACCTCCGCCAGCATGAACGGCGCTACCCAGGCGCGAAAATCGAGGTCGTATTCGGGGTTGGTCTTCTCGGGACCATCAAGACCGCGTGGCGCACCGGCCGGGTTGAGCGCATAGGGATCCTTGAGGATGGTGGTAATGGAAGGATCATCCTCCGCCGACTCGAGCAGGTTGAGCATGCTGGCGACCGAGCCGCCGCTGAAAGCCCCCTTAAACGATTCCGTTCGATACTTCACCGCCTGACAGTACACGCCCTGTCGTGCGCGCATTTCTCGTTGCAGCCAGTGCACGCCGAGGTCCGAGGGGATGCTGTCGAAGCCGCAGCAATGGACAATGCGTGCACCCTGGCGCCGGGCGGTCTCGTGATGGGTATCGATCATCCGGCGCATCCAGTGCACTTCGCCGCTCAGATCGCAGTAGTGCGTGCCGAGCTCGGCACAAACAGCCACCAGCTCGCTGCCATGGAGTGCGTAAGGACCTACGGTGGTACACACCACTCTGGTCCGGTTGACCAGCTGTCTGAGCGAAGCCGGATCATGACTGTCAGCGATGAGGATGGGCAGCGACTCTCCGGCAGCACCCAGTCCGCGACGCAGCACTTCGAGCCTCGGCATGTCACGACCGGCAACGGCCCACCTGAGACTGGCTCCAACCCCATACTGCTCGTAGAGATACTCTGCGACCAGCCGGCCGGTGAACCCCGACGCCCCCCAAACCACCACATCGAAGTCCCGTTCTGTCATCGCGCCGCCATTCTCCTGTACCGATCCCTGCTGAATTGTACCGATTCGTGCCGAGCTGCCTCGAGTGGCAGCCAGTCTACGATAGGTACCCGCCGGCCGTCACATAACTCACTCGCGTCGAGGCGGCAGCGCCGCCACAGCGCTCTCGGGTACACTGGACGCATGACATCGTTCAGACACGCTTGGTGGATCCATCTGTTCACGTGGCTGCTGGTGCCCGTCGTCAGCGCCGCCGAAGCTCCGCAGTGGCTCCTCGGCGACTGGGTCCTGGACAGTGAACGCACCCACGAACTGCAGCCCGAGCAATCGAGTGGTGGGGGAGGCGGTTTCCGCATGCCGTCAATCTCTGTCGGCGGTGTGTTCATACCGTCATCGGGAGGCTCACAGCCTGGCAGCGGTGGTGCGCGTGATCCCAAGGTGCTGCGCTGTGCGTCCATGAGCGTCGACATGCAGGGTCCTGACGTACATTTCGTCTACCCCGGCGTCGGCGAGGAAGTGATGAAACCGGGCAACGACCAGGGACGGAAATCGCGGTGGAACCAATCCAGACTGACCCAGACCTATGCGACCACCACCCGCAAAGTGACGAAAACCTACACCATCGAAAGTGACGGTTCTCTTATGGTGCTGGTGAAGATCAATCCCAAGGGTTCGAAGAGCGCGACACACGTTCGAGTTTTTCGGCGACCCGCACCGTCGTTGAACTGAAGTCACCTCTGGAGCCGTTGCGCTGACATCCATTTTGCGGCTAATGTGGGGTCGTCAGGCGCGCTCTAGAATGCGTCAACTCGATGTGCATGATTCTCAGGGGCGTTGAATGACCCAATCGACAGCCGGAAAACCGATCGTAGATCCGGCCTGGTTTCTGCTTTTTCTGCTGCTTGCCCTCGGTGGATGTGCGGAGCCATTCATCGTTTTATCGGGTAGCACCCTCTCCGGAGATATCGTAGATCCGCCACCAAGCTGGGCGGACTTTTCCGATGTTCAGATTGTGCAGTTGGAAACCCGTCCTGCTGATCCCTATTCCGTCAACATCTGGATGGCGGCGATCGGACCGGACATCTACATAGCGACCGGATCCGACGACACCAACTGGACCGAGTTCATCGACGCGGCCAGCGACGTTCGCATCAGAATCGATACCCGGGTTTACGAACTCGAAGCAAACCGCGTTACGGACCCAGCCGAGAGAGCCAGGGTCGCCACCGAATACGTTCGTAAATACGATCTGGACGCTGAAGACAACTGGGTCATGGATGGCCAGGTATTCCGCCTGGATCGGCGTTGAGGGTAACGATTTTGCCGAGCTTCGATAGACGAGACTCCAGAACCCCTGCCTGATGCCCGAGATTCGTTTCACGCCACGCACGGCTATGGCCGTGGTTGTCGCCAACATGATCGGCACCGGGGTTTTCACGAGTCTCGGTTACCAGCTCCAGGATATCCAGTCGGGTTTCGTCCTGCTGATGCTCTGGGTGGTCGGCGGCGTCACCGCTCTATGTGGCGCATTCACCTACGCCGAGCTTGGATCCGCGTTGCCGAGATCGGGCGGCGAGTACAACTTTCTCGCTGAAATCTATCACCCCTCGGCAGGTTTCGTCTCCGGCTGGGTGTCGGCCACCATCGGCTTCGCCGCGCCCACCGCGCTGGCGGCCATCACTTTCGGCAAATATCTGCAAGCCGTCTTCCCGGACCTGTCGCCGACCTGGCTCGCCTGTGGGCTCGTCATTGGACTCACCGCGGTGCACGCCAGTACCCGGCGCAACAGTGGCGGCATGCAGAGGATCTTCACGGCTCTGAAAGTTTTCATGATCCTGGTTTTCTGTGTGCTGGCCTGGACCCTGGTCACCGAGCCCCGGACCGATGTGAATTTTGCTCCCGGACCCGGCGATGCAACCCTCATGCTGAGCGGCGGATTCGCTGTGGCCTTGATCTTCGTCAACTATGCTTACACCGGCTGGAACGCCGCCACCTACCTTACCGGCGAACTGGTTGACCCTGAACGCAACCTGTCCACAGTGTTGGTCCGCAGCACGCTGGTGGTGATGGGGCTCTATGTCCTGCTGAACTTCACCTTCCTTTATGTGGCGCCCATGGAAAGCATGGTCGGCCAACTGGAAATCGGTTACATCGCAGCCCAGTATGTCTTCGGTGAAACCGGCGCTCGGATCATGGGCGTCGCGCTGGCGACGCTGCTGATCTCCACCGTCAGCGCCATGATCATGGCAGGCCCGCGGGTGCTGCAGGTGATCGGTCAGGACTTCCCCGCCTTTCGCTGGCTCGCACGCACCAATTCTCATGAGGTACCCGACTTTGCCATCGTCCTGCAATCCCTGGCCACCCTGGTTTTCATCCTCACAGCATCGTTCGAATCGATACTGGTCTTTGCCGGTTTTACACTCGGCGTAAACACCTTCTTCACCGTGCTCGGAGTCTTTGTGCT
Source organism: Gammaproteobacteria bacterium (assembly GCA_003228415.1). Taxonomy (GTDB): domain Bacteria; phylum Pseudomonadota; class Gammaproteobacteria; order Pseudomonadales; family Azotimanducaceae; genus SZUA-309. Next base: position 4,934 of record QIDL01000205.1, read on the forward strand.
GCGCTGGCGCAGACCCGACCTCAAGCGCCCGTACCGAACCCCCTGCTACCCGTTGCCGCCGTTGGTATTTCTGGCCATCACCGGTTGGACCCTTGCCTATATCCTCCGAGACCGCCCCGAAGAAGGCTTGATGGGGCTGGCGATCATCACCAGCGGCGCGCTTTTTTACGGTCTGACCGTATGGTTCGGGCGGTTTCCGGTAGAATCCACCAAACGGCCAAAACAACGATAAACTCCCCAGGCCGCGCGCTATAAAATCTTCTTGTTGGGCATTCATGACAAACCTCCACAGTCGACGTAATTTTCTCAACCTGGTTGGCAGCGCTGGTGGATCAGCCGCCGTCTATCAGATGGCTCTGGCGTTGGGGCTCACCCCGGGGCGCGCTCTTGGATCGCCACAACTGGTTCGCCCCTTAAGCGGGGCCAGCCGTTCGGTGGTGCTGCTCGGCGGCGGGTTGTCGAGCCTGATGAGCGCCTATGAACTCGAACGAGCCGGCTATCAGTGCACGATACTGGAGGCCTCGCATCGGATCGGCGGACGCAACCTGACGCTCCGCGCAGGCGATCTCATCGATGAGGTAGGTAATCCAAGGCGCTGTCGATTCGACGATGACCCCGCCCTCTACTTCAATGCGGGGGCTGCCCGGATTCCGGCGCACCATCACTACCTGATGCATTACTGCAAGGAACTGGGGGTGGCGCTGGAGGCGTTTACCAATGTCGACTACAACGCCTGGCTACAGGAGGATGAGCGTTTCGGTGGCCGGCCGATCCGCTTTCGTCATTTCATGGCGGATGCCAAAGGGTTCATCGCCGAGCTTTCTGCCAAAGCCATCGACGCAAATGAATTCGATGCAGCACTGTCGCCGGAAGACGTGGAGCGGATCCTCGGCTTTTTGAAACGCTACGGCGATCTCGATGTGAACGCCATCTACAGGGGCTCCCCCCGGGCTGGATTCAAACACCCGGGAGCACTCGCACCCACACCGGGTATGATCGATGAAGGCGAGTTCGTCGAACGGCTGGATTTTTCCGAGATACTGAAGTCTTCGTTCTGGCACGAACGGCTGCACTTTCACGAGGAGCTGGACTATTCGGCGCCCATGATGCAGCCCGTGGACGGTATGGACAAAATCGTTGACGGCTTCGCCAGACACATCAAAAGTCCGATCCTCACACACGCCCAGGTCAAATCCATTCGGCTGCAGGAATCCGGGGTATCGGTAGTCTACCAGCACCAGGGTGAACATCTGCAGATCCAGGCCGATTTCTGCATGAACTGCATCCCGAAGCACCTTCTAGCAGGGATCGATAACAACTTTCCCAACGAATACCGGACGGCGCTGGCCGCCATCCATCGTGGCGGTCCGTTCAAGATAGGCATCCAGATGGGGAAACGGTTCTGGGAGGATGAGAACATCTACGGCGGGATCAGCTGGTCTTCCCAGCACATCGAGCAGATCTGGTATCCGACCCATAACATTCACGGCAACAAAGGCGTCGTTCTGGGTGCATACAGCTGGGGTGACAATGCGGATTTCTTCACCCGTCTGAATCCGGAGCAGCGTTTTGAAGCCGCTCTCCATCAAGGGCAGAAGATTCACCCGAACTACAGGAAATACGCCGAAAGTTTCGTCAGTATTCCCTGGTATCGAATGAACCACCATCTGGGTTGCACGGCACGTTGGACCGAGGAGGCCAGCAAACGCTATTTCTCCTATCTGCAGGCGCCGCTGGCCGGGCGCCACTTCCTCATGGGCGATCAGCTCAGCCACCACGCCGGTTGGCAGGAGGGTGCATTCTCGTCTGCGCACCATGCATTGGTCGAACTGCAGAAACTGGTTGCCGCCGATCTGGGAAGTACGACATGAGGCATGGCATGGCCGGCATGGCTGCCACGGCCGGTATCGCCAGCGCACTGATGCTGACGGTCACAACCGCATCCGCCCACGACTACAGCATCATTCCCGATCAGTTCGTCGTCTGCACGACCTGTCACGGTGTCGAACTCAAAGGCAACAAATCAGTTGACGCGCCGCGTCTGAACGGCATGGAAGCGTGGTATGTCAAAATGCAACTGCAAGCCTTCAAGAGCGGATGGCGCGGTACCCACCCCCAGGATCTGACCGGTATGGAGATGCAACCTCAGGCTGCAGTTCTCAGCGACAAGAGCATCGACGCCGCGGCAGAATTTGTCTCTCACGTTCTGCCGCGTACCGAAACGCTCGGCCACAGCATAGTCGGGGACAGCTCTCGAGGCGAGAGACTCTACGCAACCTGTGCCGCCTGCCATGGAGCCAACGGCCAGGGCAACGAAGCCCTGAAAGCGCCGAGGCTCGCCGGTCAGAACGACTGGTATCTGTTGCGTCAGCTCGAAAAATATCGATCCGGCGTTCGTGGCCATGTTCCGGCTGACACCTGGGGGCAACAGATGCGCGCAGTGATCAAGGTTCTCGACAGCGCTGCGGACAGCACCGCCGCGATGGCGGACGTGGTCACCTATATCAATACATTCAGTTCCAACAGCTCATGAAGGAGAACCCGATGAAAAAACTAGCTGCAACCTGCATCCTGGCCGGCGCGGTGGCCCTGACGGCTGCAGGCGCCGCCGCCGAGGTCAAACGCCACCCCTTGCCTGGCAGCGACTTCCCGATCGCTCAGGCGGTGGAAGTGACCGCCGGTACCGCAATGGTCTACCACAGCGGCATGACCCCGCGCCCGGCGGATCCAGAGGCCAAACGCTTCAGCGCGGAATTCTGGGGAGACACCGAGGCGCAGACTCTGTCGGTCTTCACCCGCCTGGAAGAATCCCTGAAGGCCAAAGGACTCGATTTTGGCAATGTGGTGAAGATGCAGATCTTCCTGGTCGGCGTGCCGGAGCGGAACGGCGCCATGGACTTCCAGGGCATGATGCGCGCATATCGTAAATACTTCGGCACCGAAGTGCAGCCGAATCTACCCGCGCGATCGGCCTTTCAGGTCGCCGGGCTTGCCGCCCCCGGCATGCTGGTCGAGATCGAGATGGTGCTGGCCAGGCCCTGATTC
>QIDL01000023.1 GCA_003228415.1 Gammaproteobacteria bacterium
ACCTGCGCAGCGGCGGCAAGGGAGCCTTCGAGAGGGTTTCCAGCAGCCGCTTCGGCGACGGTTCACTGAAACCGATCATGGACGCCGGGGTCGACGGCTACTACCTCTTCACCGACTCAGCCTCCGCGCCCACCCGCGGGCTGATCTCCTGGAATCCCGTGACCGATGACAAGATCTCCCTGTTTCGGCACGATGACGTGGATCTGGACGGGTTCTATGTCGCCCCGCACCCGAAGGTCTGGGCTGTGCGCTATGTCGATCACTACCCGAAGTATCACTATCCGGATTCGAATCACCCCTATGTGGTCCTGCACCAGAGTCTACTGGCATCGTTCCCGGAGGATGACGTTCGGATCATCGATCAAACCGACGATCTCTCCCTTGCCGTTGTCTATGTCACAGGACCACAGAATCCTGGCACGTTCTATATCCTCGATACCGTCAACAAGACACTCAATCACCGTCTCGATACCCGTCCCTGGCTGAACGGCCGAACACTGGCCACCATGGAACCCATCGAAGTGACAGCGCGTGATGGTCTGATAATCCGCGGTTATCTCACCCTGCCGCCCGGACAGAACCAGAATCTACCGCTGGTCGTTCTCGTCCATGGCGGTCCCTATGGCATTGCGGACAGCTGGGGCTTCCACTACGAAGTCCAACTGCTTGCTGAACACGGGTATGCGGTGTTGCAGGTGAATTTTCGTGGTAGCGGCGGCCGCGGTCAGGAATTTCTCCGCGCTGGATTCGGCGAGTGGGGGCAAAAAATGCAGGATGACGTGACGGATTCGGTCAGATATCTCATCGCGCAAGGCACTGCCGATGCCGAGCGTCTCTGCATCTTCGGCGCCAGCTATGGCGCCTACTCCGCGCTGCTGGGAGCCTATCGGGATCCTGATCTGTACCGATGCGCCATCGGCTACGCCGGAATCTATGACCTGCCGCTGATGTTCCGCCAGGGTGACACCCAGCAGGTACTCAAGGGTGTGAACTTTCTGAAATCGGCGATCGGCACTGATCAGGCGGAGCAGCGCAGACGTTCACCGGTATTCAACGCCTCTCTCATCAAGGCCAGGGTGATGCTCATTCACGGCAAGCTGGACGAGCGCGCCCCGTTTGAGCATGCCAGACGAATGCGCAAGGCCCTGATCGAGGCTGGCAATGTTCCGGAGTGGCTGGTGGAGAATCGTGAGGGCCACGGCTTTGCCGGAGAAAACAATCGCCTCGAGATGTATACCCGGATACTCGCTTTTCTGGACGACAACCTGAAGTAATATCCCATCGATGCATGAGGAGCCAGGCCTATTGAGTTAACGCACCGGGTGGCCGAGCCCGCGGACATACCTGCGATCATCGAACTCATGGGTGCCGCGATCGCCGGGAACATGAAGTCGTTCCTGTCGAGGGCCGAGATCGCGGCCGCGCGGGAATCCATGGGTGTAGATCGGACCCTGATAGAAGATCGGACTTATTTTGTGGTCGAGGCTATCCGCGCTCATGAAACTGTCATGGTCGGATGCGGCGGTTGGGGGAAGCGCCGGACACTCTATGGCGGCGATCACACGGCCGGTCGTGACGACACGCTGAGCGATCCGGCCGTCGACGCGGCACGTATCCGGGCCATGTACACACATCCTGACTGGACCCGACAGGGCATCGGCACACTATTGCTCGATCTTGGCGAATCGGCAGCACGCGTTGCCGGATTTGGCACCATTGAACTGGGCTCCACCATTCCAGGGGAACCGCTCTATCTCGCACGAGGTTACGTCGAAGTCGGCCGCGAAACACACCCTGCAGCCAACGGTGCCGACAATGTCATCATCACAATGGCGAAGGCGCTCTGATCGCTACTCGACGGTGACGGATTTGGCGAGGTTCCGAGGCTGGTCCACATCCGTGCCCTTCAGCACGGCCACGTGATAGGCCAGAAGCTGCAGAGGCACTACGTAGACAATGGGCGCAAGCAGGCGGTGCACTTCCGGCAGCGAGATGACAGTCTGGTCATCCCGATTCTTGAAACCCGAGTTTGGATCGGCAAAGACGTAAAGCCTGCCTTCCCGGGCACGAACCTCCTCGAGATTGGATTGCAGTTTCTCCAACAGCTCATCGTTTGGCGCCACCGCGATTACCGGCATATCTTCATCCACCATAGCCAGCGGTCCGTGCTTCAACTCTCCGGCCGCATACCCTTCGGCATGAAGATAGGAGATTTCCTTGAGCTTGAGCGCGCCCTCCAGGGCAATCGGGTACATCGGCCCGCGACCGAGAAACAGCGCATGGGACTTATCCACGAAACGTTCGGCGAGTTTGCGAATCGGATCTTCCAACGCCAGAGCCGCATCGACCGCCTCGGAAAGTGTATGCAGCGCTCCAACCACTTCTTCTTCGGTCTCGCTCGCCATGCCATGCCGACGGCCGATCAGCAACGCCAGCATCAATAGATCTGTCAACATGGCGGTGAAGGCCTTGGTCGAAGCGACGCCAATTTCGGTTCCCGCCTTCAGCAGTATTGCGAGATCAGATTCACGAACAATGGAGCTGATGGCCACGTTACAGATGGTCAAGGTGCGGGTGAAACCTATTTCCTTGGCTACCCTGAGTGCCGCCAGCGTATCGGCTGTCTCGCCTGACTGGGTAATGGTTACAAACAGACTTCCAGGCACAACGGCAACCTTGCGATACCGGAACTCACTGGCAATCTCCACCTGGCATGGAATGCCCGCCAATTCCTCAATCCAGTAGCGGGCAACGGAAGCAGCATAGAAACTGGTTCCACAGGCAACCAGTGTGACCGCCTGGACATCATCCAAAAGTTCCGTAGCTCCGGTCCCGAACGCCAGCTCCAACACCCTGTGTCGACCCAGCCGGCCATGCAGAGTGTCCCGAATGACGCGCGGCTGCTGGTGGATCTCTTTCTGCATGAAGTGCCGGTAGTTGCCGCGGTCCACATCGTCCTGGCCGAACTCGACCTTTTCGGCGGCACGAGTCACCAATTCATCAGCGCTGTTCCAGATACTGATGCTGGTGCGCGTGACCTCGACCAGATCGCCTTCTTCCAGATATACGAAACGATCGGTGACCGGTCGCAGCGCCAGCGGATCCGAGGCGATGAAGTTTTCGCCGATGCCCTTGCCTATCACCAGCGGACACCCCATGCGAGCTGCCACGATCCGCTCCGGGTCATCAGAGGCGATGATTCCGATCGCGTATGCTCCTTCCAGCCGCTTGGTCGCACTGCGTACCGCTTCCAGCAACGAAGAAGATTCGGCGTAGTACTTGTCCACAAGATGCACCACGACTTCGCTGTCGGTCTCCGAGGCGAAGTGATAACCATCACCCTCGAGCTCGATGCGCAGCGCTTCAAAATTCTCGATGATCCCATTGTGCACCAGCGCAATGCGGCCATTGGAAACGTGGGGGTGAGCGTTAGTCCGGCTTGGGACCCCATGCGTTGCCCATCGGGTGTGAGCGATTCCGAGTCGACCCCGCACCCCATTGGCGCTTACCTCATCGAAGAGGGTCTTGACCTTTCCCGCTTGCTTGCGAGATTCAATTTTGCCTTCTGCAGTGAGGATGGCGAGACCGGCCGAGTCATATCCACGATATTCGAGACGCTGCAGTCCGGTTAACAGAATTGCCGACACTTCGCGATCAGCAACGGCACCGACTATTCCGCACATGGTTACTCCTGATTTCCTTTATCGGTACCGCGGGCCTTGCGTTTATCTGGTCGAGTCCATCCAGAGATGTTTCTCTGACGACCTCGGCCCACCGCCAGATCACCGTTCTTTACTTTGTTAGTGACCGTAGATCCGGCAGCGACAAAGGCGTCCGGGCCAATGTCTAACGGGGCAACCAACGTACTGTTAGTTCCAACGAAAACTCTGTCGCCAATCGTGGTGGGGTGCTTGTCGACACCATCGTAGTTACAGGTAACTGTCCCGGCGCCAACGTTGCAGTCTTCGCCAAGCGTGGCGTCACCAAGATAGGTCAGGTGGCTGGCCTTGGTGCCGCGCCCGAGCCTGGCTTTTTTGGTTTCCACGAAGTTACCGACCTTGACGTCCTCTCCGAGCTCTGTACCCGGTCGAATTCTGGCGAAGGGTCCGAGCGAGCAGCGAGCGGCTACCGCCGCACCCTCAATGACGGTGTGCGCTCCAACAACCACATCGTCGCCGAGTGACGAGTCTTTGACGACCGAACCCGGGCCGATCTTCACACCGCGACCAAGCCGCACGCTACCTTCCAGAACCACATTGATATCTAAAAAGCAGTCTTCCCCGGCATCAACCTCTCCGCGAATATCGATGCGTGCCGGATCGGCAATGCTGACTCCCGCCTGCAGCAGCCTCAGCGCAGCCTGAGCCTGGTAGGCGCGCTCGAGCTCGGCAAGCTGGACCCGGTCGTTGACGCCGGCAACCTCCTGAGGCTGCTGGCAGACGAGGCCTTCTACCGGAACGTCATGTTGTACCGCCAGCGCTACCAGATCGGTCAGATAGTACTCACCCTGAGCATTTTCAGGCTCGATCTCGCGCATGAGCTTCTTCAGAAGCGCAGCAGGTAATGCCAGGATGCCAGAATTGATTTCGTTGATTTCGCGCTCAATCGTCGTCGCATCCGCGTATTCCACGATGGCGCGGATGCCTCCGCTGTCACGGACGATCCGGCCAAGTTGTGCCGGGTCATCGAAGCACGCCGTGACCAGCGCCAGCGCTCCCTGGTCTGCCGCATCTACACAGCGCCTGAGTGTGGCCGACGTCACCAGCGGCACATCGCCCAGGACTACCAGCACGGTGGCGTCATCGGCTATTTGCGGGAGCGCCTGGTCCACCGCATGCGCGGTACCACGCTGCTCTGTCTGAACCACCCAGTTCACCTCGGTGCCGGTGGTGTCCAACAAGGCCGCTTCAACCGCAGCCGCTTGATAACCCACCACAATATGGGTCCGTACCGGGCTCAGCGGCTCAATCGCCCTTAGCACATGGGCCAACAGCGGTCGGCCCGCCAGCGTATGCAGCACCTTCGGGAGCGAAGAGCGCATGCGGGTGCCCTGGCCTGCCGCCAGCACGACGACTTCCAACGATCTGTCTCTGTTGTTGTCCTTCTGGCTCATCGCGGGGATAGACCGAGGCTCGAGAAAAGAGAGCCGATTATAGAGCCGGGACAAGCAAAAGGGGGCGATCCATGTCGCCCTCCTGTGAAACAGTGTAAGGGCTATGGAGGGTGTCAGGGATGTATCGGTTTCAGACGCTCGAATTCAGCGGCGCCGCTTTCTAAGCTCCGCCAGGGTGCGCTGTTGCGCCATGGCCTCGGCCAGAGCTGCCGCGGCGGCTGAAAAGCCGATCTCGGCTGTCTGCTCGGAGAGCATCCGTTCCGCAGCAGCCTGAGCTTCCACAGCCGCGGCTTCATCGATGTCTTCGGCGCGCAGCGCCGTATCGGCAAGAACGGTGACCACCCCTGGCTGGACCTCGAGGTAGCCCCCGGAGGCGAAGAACACCTCTTCCACCCCGCCATCCAGCTTCAAGCGCAGCGGACCCGGACGAATGCCTGTCAGCAGCGGGGCGTGACCCGGCATGATGCCCAGCTCACCGAGGTCGCCGGTGGCACTGATCATCTCCACTCGACCGGAGAAGATCTCCTCTTCCGCGCTGACGATGTCGCAATGAATGGTCATGGCCATGATTGTCGTTTCCCAGTGTGGCTGACTATGCAGTAAAGATCGCTCATGTGGCCAGTGTTTTGTCTTTCTCTACTGCATCTTCGATGGTGCCCACCATGTAAAAGGCATCCTCCACGAGATGATCGTACTCGCCATCGAGGATCGCTTTGAAGCTGCGTACCGTGTCGTCACGAGACACGTAGACACCCGGGTTGCCGGTGAAGTTTTCGGCCACGAAAAATGATTGTGAGAAGAATTTCTGAATTTTCCGGGCTCGATAAACAAGCTGTTTGTCTTCTTCAGACAGCTCGTCCATGCCGAGAATCGCGATGATGTCCCTGAGTTCCTGGTAGCGTTGCAGCACCTGCATGACGGCCTGGGCGACATCGTAGTGCTCCTGGCCAACAACCAGCGGGTCGAGCTGACGACTCGTGGAATCGAGCGGGTCAACGGCCGGATAGATACCGAGGTCGGTAATTGCCCGGGACAGGGTAACCGTGGAATCCAGGTGCGCAAACGTAGTCGCCGGCGACGGGTCGGTCAGGTCATCGGCGGGGACATAAACCGCCTGCACCGAGGTAATCGATCCGGCTTGTGTGGTGGTAATTCGTTCCTGTAACTGGCCCATCTCTTCGGCCAGATTCGGCTGATAACCTACCGCCGACGGCATACGCCCGAGCAGCGCGGATACTTCCGTGCCGGCCAGCGTATAACGATAGATGTTGTCGATGAAGAGCAACACGTCTCTGCCATCATCGCGAAACTTTTCCGCCAGGGTCAGACCGGTGAGCGCGACCCGCAGGCGGTTCCCCGGCGGTTCGTTCATCTGACCGAATACCAGCGAGATTTTGTCCAGCACGCCGGACTCTTCCATCTCGTAGTAGAAATCGTTGCCTTCCCGTGTACGCTCGCCGACACCGGCAAACACGGAGAGTCCCGAGTGCTCGGTGGCAATGTTGCGAATGAGTTCCAGCATGGTGACCGTCTTGCCCACACCCGCACCCCCGAAGAGGCCAACCTTGCCGCCCTTGGCGAAGGGGCAGATCAGGTCGATGACCTTGATGCCGGTCTCGAGGATCTCGTTGCCGCCTTTCTGGTCTTCGTAGGACGGCGCCTTGCGGTGGATGGGCATGTGGGTCGGGGTATTCACCGGGCCTTTTTCGTCAATGGGCTCGCCGAGTACGTTCATTATGCGGCCCAGCGTTTCTTCACCAACCGGAACGGTGATCGGTTGATTGGTATTTTCGACCGACAGCCCCCTGGACAAACCGTCCGACGAGCCCATGGCGATGCAGCGCACCACTCCGTCACCCAACTGCTGTTGGACTTCCAGCGTCAGTCCTGCGCTGGTCACCGTCAACGCATCATGAACGTTGGGAACCACCTCACGCGGGAACTCCACGTCGATCACAGCTCCGATGATTTGTACGATTTGGCCGCTACTCATAGTCGTCTGCCTCTGCTACTCAATTCGATCCGTCCCTTTGGTCGGATCTTTTCAATCTGGTTAAGTCTGAATGTCCATTTTTCTGTCACCGGCGCGCTGCTCTGGACGCCGCGTCTCTTTTCCTTCTACGGCCGCAGTAGGCGGCTTTTTCTTCTAAGGTCGCCGCCGGCGGCCTTCTTTGGACGCCGCAGGCGCTAGACCGCCGCGTCTCCTTTTTTTCATTTAAGGTCGTCGTTGGCGACCTTAAACCGCCGCGGCGCCACCCACGATTTCTGCGATCTCCTGGGTGATCGCTGCTTGTCTGGCGTTGTTGTAAATCAATGACAGCTCATCGATGAGCTTTCCTGCATTTTCGGTGGCGTTCTTCATCGCCAGCATCTTTGCCGCCTGCTCGCAGGCGACGTTTTCTATTACCGCCTGGTACACCTGGGATTCTATGAAGCGAGTGACCAGCCCGTCGATGAGTGCCCGCGCGTCCGGCTCGTAGATATAGTCCCAACGATGACCGAAGTCGTCGTTCTTCTCTGGATTCAACGGCAACAGCTGCCGGATCGTCGGGGTCTGGGTCATCGTGTTCACGAAATCATTGCTGATGATGAACAGCCGATCGATCTCACCGGATTCGTAAGCATCGAGCATGACCTTGATGCCGCCAATCAGATCAGCCAGGGTCGGGTACTCGCCGACATTCTTCATCGTGGCTTTGATATTGCCGCCAATGGAACGGAAAAAGCCTTCGGCCTTGTTGCCGATCAGCCCGAGGTCGGCTTCGATGCCCTTTGCGTCCCACTCGGCCAGATCTTTCAGCAGTACCCGGAACAGATTGACGTTCAGACCCCCACA
>QIDL01000470.1 GCA_003228415.1 Gammaproteobacteria bacterium
GTCTCGCGGGTGACCACTCGCTTAGCCACCATATCTTCCAGGCACTGGTCGAGAGTCTGCATGCCGCTGCCGCTGCCGGTCTGAATGGCGGAGTACATCTGCGCTACCTTGCCTTCGCGAATCAGGTTTCGAATCGCCGGGATGCCCATCATGATTTCATGTGCTGCCACTCGTCCGCCATTGGCTCTTTTCAACAGCGTCTGTGAGATCACCGCCTGCAGCGACTCCGACAACTGGGAGCGGACCATGGCTTTCTCTTCCGCCGGAAATACGTCGATTACCCGGTCGATGGTTTTCGCTGCCGAGGTGGTATGCAGCGTACCGAAGACCAGGTGACCTGTTTCTGCCGCGGTCAGCGCCAGACGAATGGTCTCCAGATCTCTGAGCTCACCGACCAGAATGATGTCGGGATCTTCCCGCAGCGCCGAACGCAGGGCCTCGTTGAAGCCATGAGTGTCCCGGTGTACCTCGCGCTGATTCACCAGGCACTTTTTCGATTCGTGAACGAACTCAATCGGATCCTCAATGGTCAGGATATGGTCGTAGCGGTTGTCGTTGATGAAATCGACCAGAGCGGCCAGTGTCGTGCTCTTGCCGGATCCCGTGGGTCCGGTTACCAGCACCAGGCCTCGCGGGACCATTGCGATGTCCTTGAACACCTGCCCGAGATCCAGGTCCTCCATCGTCAACACCTTGGAGGGAATGGTACGAAATACCGCACCTGCACCCCGGTTCTGGTTGAAAGCATTGACACGAAATCGCGCCACGCCTGGCACTTCGAAAGAGAAGTCGGTTTCGAGGAACTCCTCGAAGTCTTTACGCTGCTTGTCATTCATGATCTCGTAGATCAATGAATGCACCTCGTTGTGTTCCAGAGGCGGCAGGTTGATGCGGCGAACATCGCCGTCCACCCGTATCATCGGGGGTAATCCGGCAGATAGATGCAGGTCGGAGGCGCCTTGCTTGGCACTGAACGCGAGCAGTTCGGTAATGTCCATTTGCTAACCTTGTCTAGCGATCCGTTTCTATCTGACCTGACACGCGCTGACCTGACACGCGATGATACGCCGGTTCACTGGTCGCCGTGTCCGCCATCGGCGCACATTGCTGGATCCCGTGCCAATTATAGTATTATCTAAGTGTCTGATTCACCAAGCTATATAAGGATGAGTGCGAATACTGAGACGCCGTTGGCAGACCGAGTTTGCACCCCATCCAGTAACATTTTGACCAACCGTACAATTGCCCTGAATCTGGCTGCCTTACGCAGCGAAATCGCCGCTGCCGCCGCTGCAGCAGGTCGTGATCCCCATCGGATCAAGTTGATTGCTGTCTCGAAAACCCAGGATACGGCGGCGGTGCAGGAAGCCCTGGCCGCCGGGCAGACCGACTTCGGGGAAAATTATCTACAGGAAGCTCGCGAGAAGATCGACAAACTGGCGGGGCAGGGTGCAATCTGGCACTACATCGGAGCAATTCAGACCAACAAGACAGGTTACCTGGCTCGACATTTCGACTGGGTCCACACGGTGGACCGTGAGAAGGTCGCAAGACGTCTCAGCGCTCAGTGCCCCTCCGGCAGGCAATTGAATATCTGCCTGCAGGTGAATGTGGACCACGACCCGAACAAGGCCGGAGTGGCACCGGAATTTGCGGCGCAGCTGCTCTCCTACTGCTGCGGATTCGAAAACCTCGGTGTCCGTGGCCTGATGACGATTCTGGATCCCCGCTCGGAGCCACTGGCCAGCTACAATCGGCTCCGAGATCTGTTCGAGACACTTGCGGACCTGGCAGGTCCACAGTGGGATACCCTTTCCATGGGTATGAGCGGAGATTTTCGAGCTGCAATTGCAGCAGGAGCGACCCACCTCAGAGTGGGTACTGCGGTTTTCGGACCACGGCAATCCGGATCGCGGTAGATTCGAACAGGACTTATTTCGAATGACTTGAACCCGGATAGAATGGCGCCGGGATCTCTACAAGGAGTAACGATTGAGTGACGACCCCATAGCGTTCGTCGGTGGCGGTAATATGGCCCGGAGCCTGATCAGCGGCCTGATCGGCGCCGGCTTCGAGGCGGACAGCATCATCGCCAGCGACCCCCAGGACAGTCAGCGGGAGCTGCTCGACGAACTGGGCGTGCGCACCACCGCATCGAACCGTGTCGCCTTCGGCAATGCCCGGGTCGTGGTGCTGGCGGTAAAACCGCAGGTGCTGGGCGAAGTTCTGGAGGCCGCCGAGGGATTGCGCGAAGATCACCTGCTTGTGTCAATCGCCGCCGGAGTGCCCATCGATTCGATGGTGCTGCGCACGCATCCGGGTCAACCCATCGTCCGCTGCATGCCGAATACACCGGCGCTGTTGGGCGCCGGTATCACCGCGCTGTTCGCCAACCGGGCGGTCAGCGAGGCGCAACGGCAACTCGCGGAGCAGATTCTTGCTGCCGGTGGGCGCACCCTGTGGGTGGACGACGAGTCGAAACTGGATGCGGTGACCGCCGTTTCCGGGAGTGGACCCGCCTACTTCTTCTATCTGATGGAAGCGATGATCGACACCGGCATTGAGCAGGGTCTGGACCCGGAGACGGCAACGGTGTTGACCCTGGAAACGGCTTACGGCGCCGCCCTGATGGCTCGTGAGCGGACCGAGCCGCCGGCCATGTTGCGTGCCAACGTCACCTCCCCGGGGGGAACCACGGCTGCCGCTCTGTCAATTCTGGATGAATCCGGTGCGCGGGGTATCATCAAGCAGGCGCTGGATGGCGCCCGGGCCCGCTCGAAGGAACTGGCCAAGGAGTTTGGATAATTCATGAACGAAATACTCAGCTACGCCGTCGTTTATCTGCTTCAATTTGTCACGTTCCTGCTGATCGCACGCTTTTTGTTGCAGGCCTGCCGGGTCGACTTCTACAACCCCATATCCCAGGGCATTATCAAAGCCACAGATCTGCTGCTGAAACCCATGCGGCTGGTTCTGCCCGGCTACCGAAATCTGGATATCGCCTCTCTATTTGCCGCGGTGCTGACCCAGGTCATTCTTGTGTTCACCTTGACCACCATCGCCGGTCAATATCCCGGCACGGTCCTTCAGGTAACGGTCAATGCTCTCATCACCGTGTTGTTGTTCATCGTCAAGGCTTTCTGGTGGGGGATTCTGATCATGATCATCGCCAGTTTCGTCGCTCCCGGAAGTCGCCATCCCGCTCTGTCACTGCTCCAGCAGATCACCGAACCACTGCTCGCTCCCGCTCGAAGGCTTCTGCCACCTATGGGCGGCCTCGACTTTTCACCGATCATGGTGTTCCTGCTGATCGGCGTGGTGGAACGGGTGCTTCCTCAGCTCTATCTATGACCGCGGCAGAAAATTCCGTTGGCATCGTCAGCCCAAAGAGATTTCGGCACCCTGCGCCCTTCGTGCTGCAGTGTGGAGAAACGCTGGAGGGATTCGAACTGGTCTATGAGACCTACGGAGAATTGAACGATGCGGCCAGCAATGCCGTTCTGGTCTGCCACGCCCTGTCCGGAAATCATCACGCTGCCGGATTTCACGACGCCTCAGATGAGAAGCCGGGCTGGTGGGACGCCTGCATCGGGCCCGGCAAACCGATCGACACCAGCCGCTACTTCGTGGTGAGTCCGAACAATCTCGGTGGCTGCCATGGCAGCAGCGGGCCGCTGACCACCGATCCGAGCACCGGCCGGCCCTACGGGCCCGACTTCCCCGCAGTGACGGTAAAAGACTGGGTCGCCAGCCAGGCTTTCCTCGCCGATCATCTCGGCATCTCCCGGTTCACCGCCATTGTCGGCGGGAGCCTTGGCGGCATGCAGGCCATGCAATGGGCCATCGATCTTCCGGATCGATTGCACTCGGCCATTCTCATCGCTTCTGCCGCGCGTCTATCGGCACAGAATATCGCTTTCAACGAGATCGCCCGCCAGGCCATTCTGTCCGACAGCCAGTTTCACCAGGGCCGTTATCGCGAGCGTGGCAGAAATCCCGATCTCGGTTTGATGCTGGCAAGAATGGTCGGCCACGTGACTTACCTGTCCGACGATGGCATGGGCCGAAAGTTCGGTCGCGAGATCAAATCCGGCGACATCCGCCACGGCAGAGACGTGCAGTTTCAGGTGGAGAGCTATCTTCACTACCAGGGCCGTTCGTTCTCCAAGCGCTTCGACGCCAATACCTATCTGCTGATGACTTACGCCCTCGATTACTTCGACCCGGCAAGTGACTTCGACGACGACCTGGTTCGCACGCTCGAAGGCACGCGCTGCAATTTCTGTGTCATTTCGTTCAGTTCCGACTGGCGATTTTCTGCAGAGCGTTCCAAAGAAATCGTCGATGCGTTGATGATGGCCAGGAAAAATGTCATCAGCTGCACAATCGAATCCGATCAAGGCCACGATGCGTTCCTGCTTCCCATTCCGAGATACTTCGACGTGCTGGGTGGCTACTTCGATCGGCTATTTACGGAAATCGACCATGCGCGCTGATCTCGCAATCATCGCCGATCTGATCAACCGCGGAGCCCGGGTACTCGATCTTGGCTGTGGCGAAGGTGATCTGCTGGCACATCTAAAGACTGACAAGGCGGTCAATGGCTATGGTCTCGAAATTGACGCCGACAATATCACCACCTGCGTCAACAAAGGTGTGAACGTCATTGAACAGGACCTCGACAGCGGGCTGGACAACTTTGCCGACGGCAGCTTCGACATGGTTGTAATGACCGAAACTCTGCAATCGGTACAGGCTCCCGACCAACTCCTCGAGGAAATGCTCAGAATCGGCCGCGAGTGTATCGTCACCTTCCCGAATTTCGCGTACTGGCGTTGCCGCGTTCATCTGGCCTTGAAGGGCCGGATGCCGGTCTCCGAGCACCTGCCTCACAGCTGGTACGACACACCGAATATTCACCTGTGCACGTTCCGTGATTTTGAAAAGCTCTGTCAGACCAGGGGCTTCGAAATCATTGAACGCTTCGTTGTCGATGCGGAACACATCAATCGACCGATGATCAACCGCTTTCCGAATTTCTTCGGTACATTTGCCTTCTACCGGCTGGGGCGACCTCACTGATGCTGAAACTTATCCGCCCCATCTGGGATTCTTTCTTCATTCTGGCACTCGTCCTGGTGCTCTTCACCTTCGGCGCCCGGGTACATGCCGAGCAGAAACAACGCCTCGGAGCCTACGATGTGCACTATGTCGTGGTGCCTTCCACCTTCTTCAATAAGGAAATTGCCGAACGCTATGGAATCGATCGCGGTCGTGATCGAGCGCTGATAAACGTTTCTGTCCTGAACCAGGATCAGATTGCTGTCCCGGTATCGCTGGAAGGAGACATGGCCAATCTGCTCGGTCAACGCCAGACGCTCGTATTTCGAGAGGTCAGCGAAGGAACCGCCATCTACTATCTCGCACCGATCAGACACGCCGACCGGGAAACTCTGCGATTCAGTATCCGCATCACAGACGCCGACAACATCACCGAGGAGTTGAAATTCCAACAGCAGATGTTCTGGGATGGTCGGTGAAGGTCGTCCTGGCCACCGCCAATCCGGGCAAGCTCGAGGAACTCTCCAACCTTCTCAACCCTCTGGGTCTCGAGTTGGTGGGTCAATCCGAGCTGGGCATTCGGGGCGCTCGAGAAACCGCCTCCACCTTCGTTGAAAACGCGTTGTTGAAGGCACGCCATGCCAGCCGGGAGAGTGGTCTGGCAGCCATCGCCGATGACTCAGGCATCGCTGTGGATGCTCTCAACGGTGCACCCGGGGTCCATTCGGCGCGCTACGCGGGGGAAAAAGCCACGGACGACGACAACAACAGAAAGCTCTTGCGTACTCTGTGCGCTTTTGATGACAAGGCAGCGCACTACTACTGCGTGCTTACCTTTGTTCGCCACCCGGAGGACCCTGTGCCACTGATCGCCACCGGTCGCTGGGACGGTCACATCATCACCAAACCCCGCGGAGTCAATGGTTTCGGCTACGATCCGTACTTCTACCTCACCGATCTGGGGCAGACGGCGGCCGAACTCAGTCCCGCACTGAAAAATCGGCTCAGTCATCGAGGTCAAGCCGTTCGTCGACTGGCAGAGCTGGTCCGATCTCCGGACCGATCGAGTCGATCATCGCTGGCTTGAGCCTCTACGCGCACTTCCCTTGGTGCGTGCGCAAATGCCCCTACTGCGACTTCAATTCTCATCCGCTGCGCGGAGAATTGGACGAGTCCGGCTACCTCGATGCGCTCCTTGCCGATCTGGATGCGCAGCTGGATGCCCTGATCGATCCACGCATCGAGACCGTTTTTTTCGGCGGCGGTACACCGAGTCTGATCAGTCCCCGATCCTTTGCCCGACTCCTGGAGACCCTGGCAGCGTGGATGGCGCCAGCCGCAGAAGTCACTCTGGAGGCCAATCCGGGCACCACCGAACACCACGATCTCGGTGATTACCGGCTGGCGGGAATCAACCGCCTGTCTCTCGGCGCTCAATCATTCGATGATGTAAAACTACACGCCCTCGGACGCATCCACGGTGCTGCCGACATCTATCGCAGCTTTGAAGCCGCTCGACGCGCGGGGTTCGACAACATCAATCTGGACCTTATGTACGGCTTGCCGAATCAGACTCACGCCGAGGCGCTAGCCGATCTGGCCAGCGCTATCGCTCTGGAACCAGAGCATCTGTCCTGGTATCAGCTCACCCTGGAACCAAAGACCGAATTTGCCCGACGGCCACCGACCCTTCCCAACGACATCATTCTTGAGAGTATGGAACAGGGCGGGTATACGCTGCTTGAAGAGGCCGGACTGCACCGCTACGAGGTCTCCGCATTCGCCCGACAAGGCTCACGGTGCCGGCATAACCTCAACTATTGGTCGTTCGGCGACTATCTCGGAATTGGTGCCGGTGCCCACGGCAAGCTGAGCCCCGGTGTCCGTCAACCCGAAACCGATGCCCTCGTCCCAACTGGAATCATCCGCACCAGCAAGGCGACCCAACCGCGACTGTATCTCACCGACTCGACCGCAACCGCCACCGAGGCAATCTCCCCGGACGCAATTCCCGCCGAGTTCATGCTCAACGTGTTGCGCTTGTCAGAGGGAGTTCCACTTGCGAATTTTGAATTGAGTACCGGTCTTTCACTCAATATTCTGGAGCCAATGCGTTCCGCTCACATCGCAGATGGACTACTGCAGGCGGATCGACTCGCCGCCACAGAACGCGGTTACGCGGTCCTCGACAGCCTGATACAGGCGTATCTCTGATTTCGTTGTCTGGCACTCCGGGCGATCAGACACCGGAATATTTCCGATAGGCAAGATCCCATACACCATAACCAAGGCGTCGACCGCGAGCTTCAAATCGAGTAGTCGGCCGTGAATCAGGGCGCGGCGCAAAGCCTGACCCGACCTCGTTAGAAAGCGTCGCCTCCGTCTCGAGAATTTTCAGCATCGACTCAGCATAGGCTTCCCAATCCGTGGCGAGACGCAGCCGGCCTCCTTCGACCAGCCGGGAAGCCAACAATGTGACAAACGGGGACTGGATGAGCCGGCGTTTGTGATGACGTCTTTTCGGCCAGGGATCTGGAAAGAAAATTCGGACTTCCTCTACGCTCTCCGGTTCAAACAGTTCCGTCAGCGCATGGTGAGCATCATCTGCAATCACCAGAAGATTTTCCAGCTCGCGCTCTGTGGACCCGCGCAGCAAGGCGCCGATGCCCGGCTGGTAGACTTCCACACCCACCAGGTTCCAATCAGGCGCGGCAGTCCCCCACTCGAGCAACGCATGCACCATGCCGAACCCGATTTCCACCCCTAAAGGGGCGGT
>QIDL01000287.1 GCA_003228415.1 Gammaproteobacteria bacterium
GTGCCGGGTTGTACTTCTCGGTGTGGGGTCTTCTCAAGAAGGGTGCCAACGCATTGGGTGGCGCCATCGGACTGGCCGTGCAGGCACAGAGTTCATCGTAAGCTCTTCTCACGCTCTTCTCACAGGAGGGGGCTCCTGAGATAATCAGCCTTCCTCCAGGGCGATGTGAAACGCGGAGAAATCGATTTCGATAAATGGCCGCATTCCGCGGCCGATCGACAGTGTGATTCGATCGCCGTATTTCGAGAGTTTCTGGAGCGCGATATTGAGCCAGGCGGCCTGTGCCGTGTTGAAGTCGTCGAGCCGAATGTGCAATCGAACACCCGAGCGAACCAGTCGTGTGAGCTTGCGTGTTGCCTTCTTGAACATCCGAATGTCAACCACTTGCGTGAGAGAAACTGCGACCTCGATTGTTCTGGTATCGATGCTGATCTGACTCGAAGGCATTGCGCGCATCCAGGTCCGCTGCAGGCGCCTGTAAGCCCGATATGCATTATTCCGGTCAGATTTTTTGGTCGCCTCGGTCAGGTGCGATTCTACGAATCGTGTCAGTGACAGGCCTGCTATCCAGTCGGAGATCACGGTGGGCCACACGCGTGGCGAACTGCGCATCAGCGATCGGGTAAAGTGAAAGACACGCGCTGGTCCGCCGGGTAACAGACCGTGCCACGCGAAACGGCCGACGATTGCGATAGTTTCCATCAGGCTCTGGTGTGACGGGGCGACTGCCTGCTTGAGGTACCTCGTCTTGTTGAGAATCCGATCCGCAATGGTACGATCACGCGTCAACCTGCGATACAGCTCGGTGTATCCCTGCGACATTTCTTCGAACGTCATCCGCTTTGGGAGAAAGTTGGTTGTGGCCTGGGTGTTGTTGTCGGCGCTGGCCGTCGCGATCAAGCGTCCTTCCGCCGCCAGCCGTTGATGAAGGGGTGTTTTGGGTAGAGCGGTCAGCAATCCCACCATCGCGATTTGAATGCCCGAATCGACGATAAAGCGGTACTGTTTCTCGAATACGTCAACGCTGTCGTTGTCGAAACCGATGATAAAACCACCGAGAACCTCAATACCATTCTGGTAGAGCTTTCTCACGGATTCGAGAATGTCCAGTGCGAGGTTCTGGCTCTTGTTCGCCTCAACGAGGGACGCCTTGTCAGGTGATTCGATACCGATGAAGACCCAGGCTGCATTGGCGGAGCGAAATAGTGACAGCAACACATCGTCGTTCGCGAGATTGATGGACGCTTCCACGCCGAATTGGAATGTGTAGTCGTGCTGGCGCTGATATTCGGCAATGTATTTCAGCAGCGCTTTGGCCCGCGGTTTGTGGCCGATGAGGTTATCGTCGACAAAAAATACGTTTTTCACGCCGGCCAGGCGCAGTGCATCCAGCTCTAGACCGATCTGCTCCGGCGATTTTGTTCGTGGTCGGCGACCAAACATCACGATGATGTCGCAAAACTCACACCGGTAAGGGCACCCCCGCGAAAACTGCAGGCTTGCGCGCGCGTATTTCTCCAGCGCAAGGAGATCGAATCGGGGCGTGGGAGACTCGGCCAGCGACACTTCTCCGGTTTCCTGGTACAGACGTTTGACCGTGCCACGGGCATAGTCCCGACAGAACTCAGGCCAGATTCGCTCGGCTTCACCGGCAACGACCACATCGGCCACTGCCTCGTAACGCTCCGGACAAAGGGATGCGTAGCTGCCGCCGACCACCACCAGCCGGCCTCTCTCCTGGTAGTGGTTGACTAACGCACATTGACGCTCGTACTGCGCCGCCATGCCGCAAATGCCAACGATGTCGACATCCGGATGTTCCGGCACGGGTTCGATGTTTTCATCGACGATTCGCACGGACCAGTGCTCAGGTGTGAGGGCTGCAACCGTGGCCAGACCGAGTGGAGGATTGATTGCCTTCTTACCCGGGAGAACCTCGTCCAACGCCCACCTGAAACTCCAGAAGCTCTCCGTGAAACGTGGATTGATGAGCAGTATGCGCGGGTTATCGCGCGGATTTACTTCCAACATGACAACTGCCACCGAAGACGGTCACGCTACTTCTGTTCCAGATCCAGAGACGCGAGCATCCCCACCCCGATCCGGATATTCTCTCGCGTGGCACCCTCCATTGCGGCGCGCACGCGATTGGCGCCCAGGAGGCCGCCTTCGAATGCGCTGCCGGTGTAGGTTGAGTGAATCTTCTGCTGCAGCAGCGTTGTCTTTTCTGCCCTGTCGTAGAGCTTCCAGACCACATCCATGCTGACTTCCATCCGAATGCTGAATGAAGGTGCTTCGATTCTGATGATCCGTACGTCCAGCAGGTAATGCGCATCGCCGTCCTCGTCGATTCCCGAGAACGTTCCGCTGGCGCCGATCATTGACAAGGTGATGTCATCCGCCTTCTTATCGCTGATGCTGGGCAATGCGTCGTTGTTGAGGATGGCGTCGGCCAGCGCGCGTTCGAAGTAGTCCGTCGTGATACCGGCAGATGCGCCACTTACCGCCAGGCCAATCTGCCCTGTTTCGGGTACCAGCGGGCTGTCCGGGGTGTTGGCTTCGACCGATAGAATTGCCAGAGTACAGAGTAACAATGCGGTGACGCTCAATATTGAACGTCGGAGTGCGTGTCGATTGTCTTTCATTGATCGTCTCCCATCGAAGGGTAGGAAATGGCCCTACCAGGGTTGTTCAATACGATCATTATTATTGCGAACAACCCGGTAGGGCGCTGACAGACCCTCGAATCCTGCTAGCCTCCCAGTGCTGGGTCGTCCTGAGCCGCCCAGTCGTTTTCGTAAACCGTCCATTCGCCTTGCTCGACTTCTTCTTCCTTACGCCGGAGGTTGCGGCCTCTCGACAGGACGAACCAGATGAGCGGCAGCACGCCGCCGAAGACGAATACAGCGCCACCCAGGGAACGGCTGTAGGTCAGGGTCTGGAAGACCGGACCGGTGATGATCTCCTGAGATCGGGCATACCAGGTGCCGTCGGTATAAGCCACCCAGGTCTGGTACAGGCCTACGGGGAACAGATCCAGGAACATCATCAACGCCAATCCGATGTTCAACGACCAGAAGGAGGTTCGAACCAACTTCGGATTCCAGGCCGATTTGTGGAACAGATGCATCAGGCAGAACAGCATGCCTCCCAGCGCGATATTGCCCTTCACGCCAAACATGGCCGCGTGAGCATGGTTACCGGTGAGGTAGGTTGCGTGCTCATAGTAGTTGACGATCGGTAGATTGATCACCGAGCCAAATACACCCGCGCCGAAGATATTCCAGAAGTTGACACCCAGGATGAATAACCACACCCCTTCCATCACGAACGTCTGTTTCCCCTCGAGCTGCTGTTGACCGGCTTTCTTACCTTCCTGGCGCATCTGCCATGCGTCCAGGGTGAGCAGCAGTAGCGGCAGCACCTGCAGGGTGGAGAAGACGCTGCCAAGGGCAATGATTCCTGTCGGTTTGGCTATCCAGTAGAAGTTATGGGAGATGCCAATGGTTGCAGTGATGAGAAACAGCATCACGGCGAGGAAGATGACTCTCTCCGCCATCATCCGGGTGATGAGGCCCATCTGCACGAGCATGTAGCCGACAATGACAGTAGTGAACACTTCGAACGTGACCTCTACCCACATGTGCACGACCATCCAGCGCCAGTAGTCGGAGATGGCAAAGTTCATCTCCGGCTGCACCAGCAGACCAAAGAACAGGAACATGACCATGATGCCGCTACCGTAGAGCAGCCAGGACGGTACAGACCAGATGTTCTTCTTCGTCAGCCAGGGTTTGACAGCCCGGTAGATGATCAGAATCCAGAGAGCGAATGCAGTGAGCAGGGTGAACTGGAAAAACCGACCGAGTTCCATGAACTCCCAGCCCTGGCTGCCGAACCAGTAAGCCATGCTGCCGGTGATCATTCCGGTCAGACCGAGATAGATCCCTACCAGCGCACCGACACCCGTGATCACACAGAGCACGAACAGCAGATTGATCAGGAACAACTGTCCCGGCGGAACTTTGGAAATTCTAGGGAGGAAGAAGATCGTATACCCGACCCAGCACATGAAGAACCAGTAGATCTGCAGCAGCGTGTGATAGCTGCGGGCGACCGTGAAGGGGAGGAGTTCGTTCAGATTGATACCGAACGGTCGAACAAAGTCGGTGGCGGCGACGATTCCTCCGAGGATCTGAACCCCGAACACGATGATCGCCAGGGCAAAGAACTTGTAGGTCGCCTTTTGTGTGGGACGCACGTGCTCATTCTCGAGATCGTAGGTGGTCAGCGACGTCGAGTTCCCGTTGCCGTTACTTCCTTCGAACACGTCAACCGGCTGTTCTCTCATCTGGCCGTACACGTACAGTACCGCGCCGATTCCCAGGAACAGTGCAAAGATCGAGAAAACGCTCCAGAAGAACGTGGCCTCGGTCGGCGTATTACCTGCGTCCTTGTCTCCTGGCCAGTTGTGGGTGTAGCTGTAGGTTTCACCCGGCCGATTCGCCGCGGCGACCCAGCCACCCCAGAAGAAGAAGGCCGACAGATCTCGCAACTGGTTCGGATCGGTGATGTATCCGTCCACGCCGAAGGCTTCTTCGTAGCCTGGATTCGTGAACATCTCATTGTAGTGCTCGACCAGTTCTTCGAACGCGGAGATCTGGGCATCGTTGAGCTGAATGGTTCCGGCTTCTTCGTCGAAAGCATTATTGTGAACTTCGCGTATTACCCTGGCTGCGATCGCATCCTCATGGTATTGATCGTTGGCACCGGGTCCTGCCCGGTCCTCCAACTCGCTGCGATAGTAGGACCGCATGCCCAGAACCGTGCGATGCAGGGCATCGGCGGTGAAGTCGGGCCCACGTTCTGCGCCATCGCCCCAGAACGAGCCGTAGGCCATCAACCCGCGGAGGTGAAAGATTTCCTGTCCACGCTTGATCTGCTTCTGGGAAATGACCACTTCTCCCGAATCGGACACGTAGTCCACCAATGGTGGCGATCCTGAGTAGGTTGCCCCGCCCAGGTAGATCAATCCCGAGATGCTAATCACGGCGACGATCAGGAAATGTACGAACCAATATCTCTTGTTCAACAGAACAAGAGCAAGGTTTGTACTGCTTGCAGTGCTCATAGTGACTCCTCGATGCTCAGCTAACCTGGATTTGCTACTTCTCGTATTCTCGGTGTATATCCGTGAGCCCCGCGTCCGTCATATGACCGACACTGGCGAGGTTTGTCGCTGGTACTTGATCGAGGTAGGACGTGTGAGCTTTCGGGAGTTGTTCTGAGGGTCCCTAGTCCAGGTAACCGAGTCGGAAACCTTCGGCGACCATGGCCGCGCGCGTGCTGACGCAGAGTTTGCTGCGCATCCGTTCGACGTGAGTGCGAATTGTGGATTCGCTGACCCCCAGGATGCCCGCCATGGTGGCATTCGTCTCGCCTTCGGCGAGCAGCAGCAGAATCTCCTGCTCCCTTGGACTCAGATTCTTCCAGATGGTGCGGGCGTCGCTGCCGATCTGACCCAACAGACAGACCGCCGCTCCATCCACGGGAATGCAGGTCAGTTGATGGCGAATGCCGCACAGCTTGAATTCGGTGTGCTGGGAAGTGTCCATGCCGCGTGACAGCAGTTCCATCACGCAACCGTGGCGACAAGGCAACATCTCAGCATTTTCCAAGCCGCCAACCACATCCCAGCAGTACTTGCCGGTTCCGGGTCCCAGCAGGCTTCGAGCAGGTTTATTTTGAGCAATTACCTTGCCATCACTTCCGGCGATCACCACTGGAAGTGTGTTCTCGAACATCTCTTTGGGATAGGAACTATGCATCTTCTGCGGCGGGCTTCACCCTCCCTAACTTACAGACGCTACTCAGTAGCCGGATACCGGTAAATACGTATTAGCACGTACTCAGGTCGACCTACGTGGCAATACGGATGCGGATTTTTCGGTTCAGCTCTATCGCACACCGGGCTAATGCGTAGACTGTTGAGATCAACGAATAGAGTCCTCATTAAGACAAGCATGAATGCCAGATCCCGGTCCTGGTTCAATCCGTTCCAGAGAAAAGTCAACAAAGATGGTCCGTTCGAGTCGTATGACAAGACCGGCAGGTTGAAAGCGAAAGGCTGCTATAAGGAAGGCAAACCCGACGGCCCCTATGAATCGTTCTTCGACAACGGTCAGCTGGAAAGTAGCGGGGAATTCAAATGTGGCGTGCAGGATGGGGTATGGAAAAGGTTTTTCGACAACGGCCAGATCAGATTCCAGGGGCACTACCGGGTGGGTCTCCTGAATGGACTGCAGCAGTGGCACCACCCCGATGGTGGAGTGCGGGAAAAGCGCACCTGCGAAGATGGGAAGAGGTCGGGTCCGTGGGAGCTCTATCATCAGAACGGTCAGTTGAAATCCAAGGGATATTTCAAGGAAGATGCACGGGAAGGTCCGTTCGAGGTCTACTACCTGAACGGCCAGTTGCGATCCAAGGGGACCCATAGAGCCGATCAACGTGACGGGCCCTACGTATCGTATTTTGAGAATGGTCAGCTCGAGTCAAAGGGGGTTTACAGCAATGGAGAGAGAAGGTTCCTGGGTGAGATTCCACAGCAACGGCCAGCTGGAGCACAGGGGAACCTACCAGGACGGTCAGGCCGATGGGTTGCAGCAGTGGTTTTTCGATAACGGCCAGCTCAAGACCACGGGAGAGTACAGGATCGACAGACGAACCGGCTTGTTCGAGGAATTCTCAAAGAGCGGTAAACGGTCGGTCAGGGAAACCTACGAGGATGGGATGAAGCACGGGCTCTACGAGTCATACCATGAGAATGGTCGACTGAAGTCGAAGGGCAGTTTCAAACGCGGCGTGCTGGACGGACCATACGAGCTATATCCGGATGATGGCTGAACCGAAAAAAAAGTTCCGCACCTGGATCAGGCGCTTGAGCCTGTTGCCGGACGGTGCGTGGGAGTGGGGCACGCAACACGAGCGTCTGGTCACCAAGGGGAACTACAAAGACGGAATGCAAGACGGCCTCTGGGAAGTTTACTACGCAGACGGTCAGTTGGAATTCAAAGGGAACTACAAGGGCGGACACCGCGACGGCCCCTGGGAAATGTACTACGCGAACGGTCGGCTCAAGGTCAGAGGAGCATCGAAAAACGGCGTGCCGCATGGGCACTTCGAGAGGTACCACAGCAACGGGCAGCTCAGGGAGAGACACACCTGCGAGAATGGTGATCAGTCAGGTCCTTTCGAGATATTCCATGCAAACGGCCAGTTGGAAGAACAGGGGAATTACCAGCATCGCAAGCTGAATGGTCCCTTGAAAGTTTTCTACCCGAACGGGCAATTGAGAAGAGGGGGAAACTACTTCGATGGCCATCGACATGGCCCATGGAAGTTCTACTACGAAACCGGCCAGTTGGGCCGAACCGGTAGCTATGTCGATGGTCGGGAGGAGGGTCCGTGGGAGGAATTCGATAAAGAGGGTCGTACCAGGGGAATACGGTACTATCGCAGCGGTCGGGAATACACCATCGAGTAACCGCAGAGCTTCGCGACTACCTCTCCAACAGCTTCAGCTTGTCCGGCACCCCATCCCACTCCTCGGTGTCCGGGGGTGGTGGTTGCCTGGCGGTGATGCGGGGCCAGATGGCAGACATCTCGGCGTTCAGCCGTATGAAAGATCTCTGCTCTGTAGGAACCTCACGATCTTCCTTGATGGCGTCTACCGGACAGTTGGGTGGACATATGGCGCAGTCGATACATCGGTCCGGATCGATCACCAGGAAATTGGGCCCCTGGTGAAAGCAACTGGCCGGGCAC
>QIDL01000494.1 GCA_003228415.1 Gammaproteobacteria bacterium
TCGCGCAATCGAATACGAGTGATATCCGGACCGAGAAAAACCATGGAGTCGAACAACGGCAGAGTGACGGTTCGACCAGACAGCGCAATGAACAACGGGTGCAGCAGGTCCCGAATTTTCACATCGAGGTACCCGGCCAGACGCTGGCAGATGTCGAACAGCGCGTCGCGCTCCCAAATTCGCAAGGCGTCGAATTCACGAGACAGGTGGTCGAGAACCTGCGCCTGGATTTCCAGATCGGCCCTGCCGGCTGAAAAGTCTGCCTGGAGAGGCGCCTTTCGATCACCCAGCAGGTAATCGACCTGACCCAGCAGATCAGAGAATTTCTCCGTACGTTCCTGCAGCAACGGCACCAGCCTCGCCAGGTTATCCCGGTTGAGCGCCCAGTCCTGAATTCGATCCATGAACTCTTCCGGCTGCAGATTGCGCAGATACTGACCATTCAGCCACGACAGCTTCTCCAGATCGAAGACCGGGCCGCCCAGATGAATGCGCTCGAGTTCGAAATCGTCGGCCATTTCCTGTGGGGTGAAGATCTCCCGCTCATCCGGCATGGACCAACCCATCATGCCCAGATAGTTGATCAACGCCTCCGGCAACAGACCGATGTTCCGGTAGTAGTTGACACTGGTGGGATGTTTGCGCTTCGACAGCTTGCTCTTGTCGGGGTTTCGGAGCAGCGGCAGATGGCACAGCACCGGCATCTCCCAACCGAAGTATTGATGCAGCAGCAGATGCTTGGGTACCGAGTTGATCCACTCCTCACCGCGGAGAATGTGGCTGATCTCCATCAGATGATCATCAACCACCACCGCCAGGTGATAAGTCGGGAAGCCGTCCTGTTTCACCAGCACCTGCATATCCACCTGTTCGTAGGGGATCTCGATCTCGCCTCGCAGGACATCGTTGAACCGGCAGACGCCCTGCTCCGGAACTCGCAGTCGTATCACATGCTCTTCGCCAGCACCGAGGCGCCGCTGTACCTCGGGGGCGCCGAGCTCGAGGCAATGCCCGTCGTAGCGTGGGTTTTCACCGGCCGCGCGCTGACTTGCGCGCATTTCTTCAAGACGCTGCGGGCTGCAGAAACAATGAAAAGCATGACCGCCGTCAATCAGTTGCTGGGCGTGCTCCCGATAGATGTGCTTCCGGGCGCTCTGCCGATAGGGTCCATGAGGACCACCCACATCCGGACCCTCATCCCAATCCAGATTCAGCCACTTGAGCGAGTCCAGGATCATCTGCTCGGATGCCGGGGTACTGCGGGCAGCATCGGTGTCTTCGATGCGAAGGATAAATTCTCCACCCTGGCTCCTGGCGAACACCCAGTTGAACAGGGCCATGTAGGCTGTCCCTACATGAGGGTCCCCGGTGGGGGAAGGTGCGATTCGGGTTCGGACGGTCATAGGGCGCGCATTATACGACCACGCGCCCTGTCCAGGCATCAACTGGCGGAAAATACCGTCGGAATTGCTTTCGGAAACTACTTCCGAAAACTTCTTTCCAAAACCAGTACTAATAGTAGAAAGAGATAAAGGCGCGAACCACCACGGAATTGAAGTTGTAGCTCGGCTCTTCACCCGGGGCGAAACCGGTGACTCTCAGATCATTGAAATCCTTGTAATCGAACATCATGTAGTCGACGAACAGGTTCAACTCACCGCGCTTCAGAAAGGAAATCCATGGCATATTGAACTGGTAGCTCACACCCGCACCGACGGTGTGGTTGAAGTAGGTGGCGAGTTCCTTGTCCCGGGCTCTGAAATTCTGCGATTCCGAGTATGGAAACAGATCCGCATAAAAATCCGCCCCGGTCTGGGAGTAGTAGCGATATTTTCCTTCCAGCACCAGGTTATCGGTAAGCGGATGCACATAGGCGACTTCCGCATTCCATCCCTTGATACCCCAACTGTCCGAGTAGTAGCGATAATCCGCTTTCAAAGAAGCGCGGTACGGCAGGTAATACATGCCGCGCACGGCCGTTGCGCTGGACGTCCTGGTTCGGGGATAGAGTTCCGGTTCGTAACTGTAGCCGCGAGTTGAGTTCGGATCGAAGTAGCGCACCTGTCGATAGGGGTTGTTGAGAAAGCCCTCATCCGTGACGGCTTCATAGTTCAAGTTCACGATAAAGTTCTTGGTGATAATCTGAGACAGATCGACTCGATAGCTCTGTCGCTTTGCGTCTTCCGCGAACAGATCATCGCCATTGCGGCGAACTTCGTCCCAACCCCGCGCGTAGCTGATTCCAACCGTGGTCAGATCGCCAAAAAAGTCGTGGCTGATCCCGAAGTTCAAGGCGTTGGCGCTGTAGTCGCTTTCTTCACTGCTGGTATAGGCCAGACCCATGAAGGTCGTGCCCTGCAGGTAATCGAGGCCAACGCTCACCTCATCGCGCCGCTCCGAGTACGGGCTCGCCGTGGTCACAACATCGATGGACGCACTCGAAATCAAATCGACGTAGTAGTTACCCCACACAGAGAACTTGTCTTTGTAGGCTTTGCGAATCAGCACGGATGGGCCATCAACCTTTAAGCCTCCGCCATCGTAAGCGTGATACATCACATCGGTGCGGTCTTCCGGAAGGATTGCTCCATGCCCTTTTAGCGCCAGGGTCACCAGCGCAAAACAGACGGCGAAACTCAAGCCTCTACCCAGCACTCCGAGCGGTGTCAGCCGACGCCGGCGCCGAAAGAGCATCGGCGATGTGCGATTGATTGTTCGGCTAGTTGCAACCACAACCACCTCCCCCGCCACCTTCGGCGCCACGCGCTCCTTCGCGCGCCTGATGCACGTGATGGAGGTAGGCAACAGAGACCGGAGCACGATTGAAGCTCATGATCGGATCCGCCAGGTTATTGCGTTCATAGGGACTGACCCAGGGCTTCAACTCCATGGAGCCACAGCCGCCAAGCGCCCCGACAAACGCAACTACCGACACAGCTTTGAATAACAACTTCATGAACACTGCTCCCTAAAAGAAGATCGACAGGCCGCCGGTGAACTCGATGTTGTTATAGGTCGACTTACTGCCGAGAAGGTCGGAGTCAAACATGTGATCCCGAACAGACACGTGGAACGCAAGCCAGTCCGTGGCAATCAATCTATAGCCCAACCCTGCATTGATGGTGAATCGTTCACCTCCTGCAAAGTCGGTGCTGCCGACACCGCCCACGAGATAAAGACTCCCCTTGAATGCCCAACCCTTGCCGATGAACGACTCGCCTGGAAACAGGTTGTAACCAACCGAGACGTTGTAATAGCGCATCTTCCGCTGGGCATCGGTCAGCAGTTGCGCGCCACCGCTGAGCCGCTCGAAACTCGTCTCGCCGAGCGTGGTCCTGCCGTACTGACCTTCGATGAAAAATCCTTCGGTCACGTGATAGGCGACTCTGAGACTCTGGGTGAAACTGGTACCAAAATCCTCAACACTCATCATCCCGGCGTGAATGCCGATCTCGAAGTTCTCGGAATCGAGCTTGTTGATATTCACTTCGCGCCGCTCGGGTTCACGCACCACCAACGGTTCCAGCTCGAGCTGATCGGGCTTTGTCGCCGCGGCGGCGGGGGCCATCCATGCTGTGAGGCACAGGGCTAAAAGAAGATACTGAATCCTGCTTTCCATTGGTTTAACTCTTCGTTTGCATCTCGACTGGTCAGCACGGTGAGTCGTCGATACTCCATTCGGAGCATGAACTTCCTGCTGACATAGAAATCGAAGCCGGTTCCGGCATGGACAATCTCATCACTGAGATCCTGTGATTGAACAATGGTCGTCTGTGGCTCGACATGAATGTATCCGGTACCGATATTGAAAAACGGCGATAGTCGCCACCGTGGGAACGGGCGCATGAATATGGAGGCCGACGCCATATAGCCATCGGAATACTCACCGAGTATCTGCGTGGCCTCTACCTGCAGGCTGATATAAGGATTCAGCGCAAAGCTGAGGTAGCCGTTGATTGTGGCCGCACCATCAATATCACCACCACCAAGACCCAGCTCCCAGCGTCTGCGGGCAAAATCATCGACACCATAGGTGGCGACGGCGATCGGATTGCCTTCCAGATCCAGGGTGTGACGAATCTGATCGATGTGCACCCAGCCTTCACGATCGTCAAAGCTCCCTCGCGGAATTCGAATTTTGAACCAGTCGGTCTTGCGTTTCAGGATGGTCGCGCGATCACCTTGACCGGCAACATAGAAAATCGGGTAGCCCCGGCCGGGGCCGGTATGCATTTCGATGTACGGGTCCGACACCACCACATCCGGCTGGTACTTTTTGAACGGATTGGGGATCGCGCCAAAAGGATTCGGAACGGCCAGAACCGGCAATGCCAGGAACAAGCCGGTCAATAGCACAATGCAACTGCTGATATGGAGCCGCTGGCGGCTGTCAATAAGTCGCTCGCGGCTGTTATTCTGGAGCCGCTGGCGGCGCCTAAATTTCATGCCGTAAATCCTTTTCCGGCGGACGTTCCGGATCACGGCGGAACGTCAAACGGGTTGTTGTAATACTGCCCGCCTATGTCGATCCATTCTGAGACCAACTTCAACTCTGTGTCGTTTAAACGCCCCAGATGCGTCCCGTTGGGACCGAAAAGATCGAAAAACCTGGGGCTGAACACCGCCCCGGCGACATTCAGAGAGGGTGAGCGGTTGATGGGCACCATCACCGGAATTGGGTCACCGTTGATATCGAGGACCTGATCGCCATTGGCGTCCAGCACGAACAGCGGCATGCCGTTGGCGTCCGTATCCTGGACCAGTTCGTCGACCACATTGCCGTCCACGTCCAGAACCTGCTGATTGTCGTTGAACAACAGCTCCTGGTAGCTCTTGAAATGGTCTGGCTGCAGGTCCGACGCACCATCGGATAAATCCAGTTGCGCAACCGGGACCATGGCAACACCCATAACATCGACTTCGCTGTGGCAGAGCGTGCAGCGATTGTTATCCACTTCGACGTTGTTCTGGATGACCGGTCGATCGACGCCCCATAGCGGATGAACGTGCATCTCGTAGTTGATCACAGTCCGGCACAGGGAGGTCCAGGTACCCACACAACCGGGGTCTACCGGCGGTTGCGTGCTCAAATCCGTGTAGCTGTAGAGAAACGAAGCATCCTTCGGACGCACACCGGGGTCGGTCCACTCATCGTCGTATACCAGATTCACGCTCGGCGTTCGCGGCCCGTTGATTCGCGACCAGACCTCCGCCATGGATTCGCCCGCGTTGGCAAACAACGCCGCTTCCGTGTTGGGGAACGGCGATCCGTTGGCCGGAGCGCCGGGATTCGCTGAGGGCGCTTCGGCGCTCAGACGTCCGTGGGGAACCTCGCTCTGATTGGTGTGACAGCCATTACATTCCAGCTCTTCACCGGGACGCACCTGCATCCAGTTCTGATGCCGGGGGAACACCCGCCGGCCATCTGCATCGAGCACATCAAACCAGAAGGCAACGTTGGCAGTGACCTTGAGCTTCAGGGAGCCGTCTGGTTCCACCGGCGCATAGCCGATAATCTCACGCATCAACTGGGCCTGAGAGCGCCCGAAAGCGGTGCCATCGAGATCAACCAGATCGTCGTCCGGCATGGAGACCGCCTTGACAATGCGCACGAACCGAGCCGGCCTGGCATCTGCCATCGTCAGCGCCGGATTGGCGAGGGTCGCATGATCGACCGCCGCCACACCCTCAAAATCGTATACGCTGCGTATGTGCAGCACCCCTACCGATTCGGCAACCAGATCGGGATCGAGATCGATTCCAGCCACCTTGTCGAGAATGACAGGCGGAATGGTCCGAGGTTCCATGACCACCACCTCGGTATAGTTCTCGCCCTCTTCGGCGGGAACTATCGGCAGCTGCGTTTCTTCGTCGGCATCAAACATCCAGACACCGTAGAGCGGGTCTGCCTCTATATAGTTGGGGTCATTCAAAAACTGGTCTGTGCAGGGCGCAATTACGGGATCCAACGGATCGGTAATCTCGTCGATCAGGCGGCATTGGCTCCAGGAAGCGACCATCCGATTGGTGCCATCGTAGAGCGGCGCAAAGCTGGTATAGCGCCCGGCTAGCACGGGCAAGTCCTCATCGAGCGTCAGAATTTCCGGTAACAGGAACTCCTGGGCGGTCGTGAGGAGTCCGGCGTTGGCATAGGTTGGCTGGGTGTTTTCAACAAAATTGGCGGTATCGATCACAACCGGTATCGCGGTTCCCCTGGCTTGCGCTCCACGACTGCGCATCAGCGCAAGCAAGCGGCCATCCGGTAACTCGCTGGTTTCCAGAAAATCGATGATGTCGCCGTCAGGCCCGGTGTCATGACTGTGAATGCCGTACAGAAGCTGCAGTCCGGTACCGTCTGGATTGGCGGTATAGAGGCTGATTCGATTGATGTTGGCGACATTGTCCCAGCGGCTGAAAATGATTCTGCCGTCACTCGCCAGGGCCGGGTCGAGGTCGGAACTCTGGTTGAAGGTGATCTGATGAATGTCACCCCCATCGTCGTTCATGACATGCAGCACGAAGGCCTCCTGGTTACGGTCTTCGTCAAAGGCAGAGAATTGAGGCTTGCCCTCATCGAGTAATACCGCCTTCGAACGGCGCTGACGGGTGGAGGAAAAAACGATTCGATCATCCGCCAGAAATCGAGGCGCGATATCCTGACCCGCTCTCGAGGTTATGTCGGACCCGATGACGCGGCGCACCTCGCCGCTGGCTCGATCAAATAGCCAGATGTTCCAGGTGGGTTGCTCGTCGTCGTCCAGGTCTGGATCTTCGGGTGCTCGCATTGCAAAAACGAGCCTCTGACCATCAAGGGAAGCGCTGATGTCCTTCACATCATAAAGCGGCGGATTACCATCGACGTCATCGGGAAATATTCCGGCCGTGAGCGAAAGCTCGGTGGCACTCGGTGACGCCCGATCACGAATCAGCAGTTCCGCACCGGGAAAGAAATCGGCCGGTTCCCGGACATCTCTGACCTCTAGATCGCCGTTGTCGTCAAACAACACCGGTCGCTTGACATAAACGATGGGAAAGTCCACGACCACTGGATCGACACTGGCGGTACCGCCGAGTTGGGCACTCTTGCTTCCACCACCACACGCTGTCAGAGCCAGGATCGCAAATACCGCGCAGGCAACGCGTCCACAGGTCAGGTTGGCGAATACTTCTGGAGACTCATTTCTACGAAACACTTTCAATTCGCCCCGAGACGGATGCAAAGATTTCCGCATTCTTCCACAAGGGCCAACAACCATATGTGACCGAGCTCACAACCGCCTGGACACCACACAGGTAAGCGCTGAAATCGTCAAAGTACCCGACAAACGGCCAGTTGAGGCTAATGCGACCTGTATCACAGTCTCACCAGACGCTTTGTCGGAACCTACTGCAAACGCCCGTATCCCCAGGAACGGGTGACGTGCGAAGTATGTCCGGCAGCAACTGAAAGTAGCATCAACCGGGCAAGACACGACGAGGAGCGTGTTCATGAAGTTAAAGAATGCAGCGAATAGCCGCGTCCGGCTCGCTATGACTTTAGTGAGTCTATCTTTGTTAATCGCGCTGTCAGGCACACCCTCCTGGGCTGACACAAGAGACCAGGCAAAACGAATTCACGATCGAATTGCCGGTGTACCGCCCGACGAGCAGACACTCACCTCCATGGCCGACTTGCTCGACAACAACAACCAATCGGACGCCATCGCGGCAGCCATGATAGCTACCGAGGCACCAGAGTTTTACAGCGTCACGTTGAAAAATTTCGCAGCACCCTGGACCAACGAGGACCGGAGTGTCT
>QIDL01000572.1 GCA_003228415.1 Gammaproteobacteria bacterium
GGTGCCGACGCTGTGGTCACCTCGCACCGCCGTCTCGAACGCCGAGGACACGTATCCAACATCCCCTGACGCCGAAGAACAAACGGCGTTGCGGCAGTCGCTCGTCCCAGACCGGGCTGGGTATCGATTGAAAGCACGATGGTCGCGTTGACTGAGCTGAGGCAGAGATTGTGATGTTAGATCCCAGAACCCCAGCGGATTGATCGCTAATGGATGTAAGTGATGAACAGGTTGTTGAAGAGATCCAAGTCAGCTTTGACAAAGACTCCGGTTGGCACAATCTTGAGATAGAATTCGGGTTCAGATTGCCTGGGATCAGCGTATCTACAATGGTCAGAGAAAAAGAAAAGGGCTCCATGCCATACCCCACACGCCCAGTGTCCTCACAGGCGAGCAGCGTGGTGCCGGACCCGAGGAACGGATCCAGTACTGCGTCTCCTCGGTCGCTGGCATCGAGGATTGCGTCTACCACCATGCGTAGCGGTTTGACGGTGGGATGGGCTTCGAGATCGTCCATCCGTCCCGGCCGAAACGTGTTCACACCGGCGTAATCCCAAACATTGGTGCGATTGCGGCCGAACCGGCCGAGTTCGATGTTGTTGGTGTGGGGGCCGGATCCGTGCTTATAGACGGCGATGAACTCATGTTTAGAGCGGTAGAATGAGCCCATACCACCGTTGGATTTGTTCCAGACAACGAGGTTCTTGAGTTCGCCGTAGCGGCCCTGAGCGGCCGTCATCAGCTCGTAGACATGCCGCCAATCAACCTCGCAGCGTTTGCCCGGGAAATGAATGTTCACTTCGCCAAGGTGCCGGTCTTCGATGATGCTAGAAAACCCGTTGCCGATCGGTTCAGTGTGGATCACACCGCCAACATCGTCATCATCAATCCCCAGGGCAGATACCACGGTTTCATCAAATACCCTCAACAAGCTGGTACCATTGTGGCTGCATTCGAATCGCTGGCAGCCGATTTCTGATTCCAGTCGACCAGTAGAGGGATCTCGAGAGCGCTTGGCGCACGCGGCCGATAAGGCTGTGTTGGTCGACGCGTTCACAACCGTTCGCGCTCAATCGGAGCGTTTGTGCGAGCCTCTGGTGGTGGAGGACTACGGTGTGCAGCCAATGGCTGACGCCAGCCCACCCAAGTGGCATCTTGCGCATACCAGCTGGTTCTTTGAGACGTTTCTCCTGAAACCCTGCCTTGCCGGGTACTCGGAATTTCATCCGGCGTTCGAGATGCTGTTCAACTCCTACTACAACGGCGTCGGCAATCCGTTTCCGCGCCTGCGTCGTGGCCATCTGTCGCGGCCATCGGTGGCCGAAGTTTATGACTATCGTCACCATGTAGATGAGGCCATGGTGAAACTGCTGGAATCGGCTGAACCCGACATCGAGACTCGGGCGACCTTGGGGCTCCATCACGAGCAGCAGCATCAGGAACTGCTGTTGACAGATATCAAATTCAATTTCGGCCACAACCCTCTGTACCCGGTTTATCAATCCGCGACTGTAGCGGCCGAGTCGGAAGTTGGGTCGTTGACATTCATCGACCACCAGGGCGGACTGGTAGAGATAGGGGCAGATCCTGCTGGCAATTCTACGTCCCGTTCCGACTTCCGGTTTGATAATGAGTGTCCGCGCCATCGAGTGTACCTTGCACCGTTCGCTCTCGCTGACCGTGTGATCACCTGTGAAGAGTATCTGGCGTTCATGGCCGACGGCGGCTATCGGACGTTTTCGCTCTGGCTCAGTGATGGCTGGACGTGGGTTCAGGGTCAGAACATCCAGGCGCCGCTGTACTGGACCGAGGGGGACGATGGCTGGCTCGAGTATCGATTGAGTGGTTTGATGCCGGTCGGCGGGCCCAACCCAGTTACCCATGTGAGTTATTATGAAGCCGACGCTTTTGCGCGTTGGGCGGGATACCGGCTGCCGAGCGAAGCGGAATGGGAAGTCGTGGCGGCCAGCGAAATGGCCGATGACGTGGCTGGAGGAGGCAACTTTCTGGAGAGCGGGCACTTTCATCCGGTGCCGCGCCAGGGCAAGCGGATGCAGCTTTTCGGGGATGTGTGGGAGTGGACGGCGAGTCCGTACACACCTTATCCGGGATACGCGCCGCTTCCCGGTGCGCTTGGAGAGTACAACGGTAAGTTCATGAGCAACCAGCAGGTGCTCAGGGGCGGGTCCTGCGTGACCGCGGCAAGCCATATGCGGGCAACTTATCGAAATTTCTTTTACCCTCCGGACCGATGGCAATTCACCGGGATAAGATTGGCTAAAAACGGCGGTTAAAACCGAAAACGGCGGTTAAAACCGAAACGGCGGTTAACACCGCTCAGGGAAACATCTACAGGGAGGCATCATCGATAGTTCAACCAAGCTCAGCCAGACGCCACAAGGTGCTTTCGAGGTGTTCGATCGAAAACCGCCGGCCACCGATGTCGAAGCAGAAGTCATAGAAGGGCTCAGTGAGACGCGGAAGCGCCTGCCGCCGAAATTTTTTTATGATGAGGCAGGCTCCAAACTGTTCGAATCCATCACCATGCTGCCCGAGTACTACCTGACTCGAACAGAGCTTGAAATTTTCGAGCGCTACCTGGAGGTCATGGCGTCCAGTATCGGACCAGGGGTGTGTGTTGTGGAGTACGGTAGCGGGTCAAACCTGAAGATTCGAAAGTTGCTCGAGCAGGTCCGGCCGTTGGCGTACGTACCGGTGGACATTTCTCGTGAACATCTGATCGATTCGGCCGTGGACCTGGCGGCAGACTTTCCGGAACTTCAGATCTACCCCACCTGCGCAGACTTTACCGGCGCGTTTGCGCTGCCGGCACCGGTGGCGCATCTACCCAAAGTCGGTTTCTTTCCAGGATCGAGCATCGGTAACTTCCAGCCCGATGATGCGGAAGCTTTTCTCGCCCAGGTGCGTGAGACTCTGGGTGTCGATGCGCGGCTCATCATCGGAGTAGATCTGAAAAAGTCTCCGGAAATACTCGAGGCGGCCTACAACGATGCCAGAGGAATCACTGCCGATTTCAACCTGAACCTCCTGACACACCTGGCTGCCGTGCTCGGTGTGCAATTTGTTCCGGCGCGGTTTCGGCACCGGGCGATCTACAATTCCGAGATTGGCGCCGTACAGATGTTTCTCGATGTGGTGGATACTCACGAGGTCGAGATCGGAGAAGTGCAGATTCGGTTTGAGTCTGGTGAATCGGTGCATACCGAAAATTCGTTCAAGTATGAACCGGAAGAGTTTCTGCGGTTGGCCACGCGGGCGGGGTTCAGAGAGACTGGCCGCTGGACCGACCCGCAGGACCGGTTTGCGGTTTTTCTGCTTGAGGTGAGTGCTTAGAACGGGCGGCATCGTCGGATCAGGATCAACGCTGCAGCTTTCTTGTGAAGTCAGGTTTCGAGTAGCCGCTCGTCCAGATAAAAAAAGTGCGCATGGTGTTTTTCGACGATGCGTTGAAACTCTTCCGGATTGTGGCACCTTGCGCTGCCACTTGTGTCGTCGTTCTCTTTGTCGCCCCGCAAAGACACGGACAGACGTGCAAGCCAGAACACGACGGCAGCGTAGAGCGTGAATGCGGGAAACAGACGCAACTCGGATTGATTGAGTGGCCGGATCGCATGATAGGCACGCATGAGCTTCAAGACCCTGTCTGAATCGAACAGTCCAGTGGAGTCGGTACACCAGTCATTGGCGGCTACTGCCAGATCGTAAATCAGGGTCCCGCGTGCGGCATGATGAAAATCCAGCACGCCGGTTAAACCTCGTTCGCTGAAGAGCACGTTGTCTCGGAACAGATCTCCGTGAATGATACCCTTCGGTAGTGCGGCCACATCGTGGCGGGCGAGCAGGAATGCGACTTCCTCGGTACCGTCACTCAACAGCTGCTGTGAAATGTAAGGCAGGTAACCTTTGCAAAGCTGGGTGTGATGCGCCAGCCAGGCTGCTGCGCGTGGGTAATCGGCCACCGGATGATCCCAGCCTGCTGTGGCTATGTGGAAACGGGCGACGAAACGGCCGAGCGATGCGACCTGTCGTAGTGTCGGATTGTAAACGTGACGCCCGGGAAGCCGGTGAGAGAGCAAAATCAACTTGTTGTCGTAGCGGTCGATGGCGTCGCCATTCTTGTTTCTCAAGATACCGGCGACCGGGAGACCGGCATCCAGACACAGATCTAACAATGGTACGTACGCGCCGCCGGAGTGGGAAGGTTGCTCCATGATGGTGAGCACGAACTCCCGTTCCCGCCCGTCATCGATGGTGCGAACAAAATAGTTGCTGTTCTCGATGCCGTTGACAGCCGGCCAGTAGCGGATCAGATCTCCCACGCCGTAGTGAGCGATGGTGTGCTCGAGATCGAGCACATCCAGTTGAGTGATGGCATTCATGGCCGCATCTTCAGAACTCGACGAGCACCCAGGAAGGAAACAGCGTTTCTGCCCGCTCCAGGTTTACTTCGCCGGAGGTATTATCCATTGGTACCAGATAGTAGGGTTTTCCCCAGCTTGGCTCGACCCGCACCATTCTCAAAACTCCGCCCTGGCGAAACTCGAAAACGGTACGCTCCTTTTCGGCAATGATGGTCACATCAGGGCCTTTGATGTCGACGGGTTCGGCAGCCAACAGGTGAGGGCTCAGGAGCGGTGCCAGCAGTAACAAGGTGAGTGCGAATACCTTTTGTCTTGATCGCATCGCAGGATCCTCCAGGTCAAGTAGAATGGTGAACCATTGAGAGGCGCAAGGCAAAGGCCTGTGTGCGACACAGAGCCGTGCGCTACGCCGCGCCGGACCTGGGTCCACGCGGCTCGGTTCGGGTTACGAGAGAGGTATGGGCATGGGGGTAGAGGGGAAACCGCTGGTTCTGGTGGATGGCAGTTCTTATCTGTTTCGGGCCTATCACGCTCTGCCCGATCTCAGAACGTCCAGTAATTTTCCTACCGGCGCAGTCCGTGGTGTGATCAGTATGATCCGGAAGCTGGCGAAGGATTATGAGGGCAGCCCGATTGCCGTGGTTTTCGATGCCAAGGGCAAGACTTTTCGTAACGATCTCTATTCACAATACAAAGCCAACCGGCCGCCAATGCCGGACGATCTGCGTCAGCAGATCGAGCCCATCCACGCGATCATCCAGGCGATGGGGCTGCCACTACTGGTCGTGCCGGATGTGGAAGCCGATGATGTGATCGGTACCCTGGCATGTGAAGCCACGGTCATGAAACGGGATACCGTTGTCTCCACCGGCGACAAGGACATGGCGCAACTGGTCACCGACCATGTCAGCCTGGTGAATACCATGACCGAAACCACCATGGATCGGGATGGAGTGGTGGAGAAATTCGGGGTCACCCCCGAGCAGATCGTCGATTATCTGGCACTCATGGGCGACACTGTGGACAACATCCCGGGCGTGCCAAAGGTTGGACCGAAGACGGCGGCCAAGTGGTTGACGGAACACGGCAGCCTGGATGCCATCATTGCCAATGCGGAGAGCTTCAAGGGCAAGATCGGTGAAAACTTGCGAGCTTCCCTTGCGCAGTTACCGCTGTCGCGAGCGCTGACGCAGATCAAGTGCGATGTAGGGCTGGAGGTTGGGATCGAGGAGCTGATTCCTGGTGTGCAGGATGAAGCCGCGCTGCTGGAGCTCTTCGAGCGCTTCGAGTTCAAAAGCTGGTTGAGGGAACTCGCGGCCTCTGACGCGACCGCTTACGCGGAGTCTTCCGCGACTGATAGCGCTGGAGAGGACGTTCCTCCGGCCGCCGTACCTGGCAACTATCGTGCGATTACCGATCTGGGAGAGTTGAGCACACTGATCGCTTCGCTCAGGGCTGCCGGTTGCTTCGCCGTGGATACGGAGACCACCAGCCTGAACTATATGGACGCGGAGCTGGTCGGTTTTTCGTTCTGCGCGGAGCCCGGCGAAGCGGTTTATGTGCCGGTAGGGCATCGCTATATCGGTGCTCCTGAGCAGCTCGGCCTCGCCGAGGTACTGGAGGCCTTGAAGCCCCTGCTGGAAGACGATCGCGTCCAGAAGGTCGGCCAGCATCTGAAATACGATCTGAACGTACTGGCTCGCTATGGTGTGACGATCAACGGGATCGAGTACGACACCATGCTCGAGTCGTATGTTCTCAACAGCGTCGGCAGCCGGCACAACATGGACGATCTGGCGAAGAAGTATCTGGCGCGGGACACCATTCACTTTGAGGATGTCGCTGGTAAAGGCGCGAAGCAGATTGGTTTCGACCAGGTGCCTCTGGAGCAGGCCACCCCCTATGCGGCAGAAGACGCCGATGTGACCTGGCAACTGCATCAATACCTGTGGCCGAAGCTCGCCGTGGAAGAGAAGCTGTCTAAGGTATTTCGTGACATCGAAATGCCGTTGATGCCGGTGTTGGCGCGCATGGAGCGCACGGGTGCCTTGATCGATGGCGGGCTGCTCGACGAGCAGAGTGTGGAGCTGGCGGAGCGAATGGTGACGTTGGTGGAGCAGGCCCATGAGCTGGCGGGTTCAGAGTTCAATCTTGACTCACCCAAACAGTTGCAGCAGATCTTTTACGAGAAGCTGGGCTTGCCGGTGTTGAAAAAAACTCCAAAAGGGCAACCGTCTACTGCGGAGCCGGTACTGGTGGACCTGGCCAGAGAATACGAGCTACCCAGTGTCATTCTGGAATATCGAAGTCTGGCCAAGCTGAAATCCACCTATACCGACAAATTGCCATTGCAGATCAATCAGAAGACCGGTCGGGTGCACACCTCCTATCATCAGGCCGTGGCTGCGACCGGGCGGCTATCGTCTACCGACCCGAATTTGCAGAATATTCCGATTCGTACCGCAGAAGGTCGAAGGATACGCCAGGCTTTTGTGGCTCCGCCCGGTCGCAGCATCATTGCCGCCGACTATTCCCAGATTGAGCTGAGAATCATGGCGCATCTGTCGGGCGATGAGGGACTCAAAGCTGCCTTTGCCAACGATCAGGACATTCACCGGGCGACCGCATCGGAGGTATTTTCCCAGAGTCTCGATGAGGTGACCGACGAACAACGGCGTAACGCCAAGGCGATCAACTTCGGGCTGATCTACGGGATGTCAGCCTTCGGACTCGGTCGTCAATTGAGTATTTCCCGGACTCTAGCCCAGGATTACATCGATCGTTACTTCGCCCGCTATCCCGGGGTCGCCGATTACATGGATCAGACTCGGGCACTTGCCCACGACCAGGGTTTCGTGGAAACGCTTTTTGGTCGACGCCTCTACCTGCCGGAAATCAACACCCGTCATCAGCAGCGACGTCAGGCAGCCGAGCGCGCAGCAATCAACGCGCCGATGCAGGGTACCGCAGCCGACATCATCAAGCGGGCCATGCTCAGCGTCGATGCCTGGCTCAACGATTCGGACCTGGATGCGCTGATGATCATGCAGGTCCACGACGAGCTGGTGCTGGAAGCGGCCAATGCCGATGTGGAGGCGGTAGTTGCCGGTGTGAACGAGCGCATGTCTCAGGCGGCGGATCTTTCGGTCGTGCTGTTGGTGGATACCGGTATCGGCGCGAACTGGGACGAGGCGCACTAGCTCCGCCAGTGCGTGAGGATGAAGAGGCGCACTAGACGAAGGGGCGCACTAGCGGTTCAGGGGTGTAACCAGATCTCCAGTGTTGCGAGCAGTTCCCCGACGCCCTGGCCGGTGGTTGCGGAAAAGGCCTGCACCTGGGTCAGTGGATGCCCCGCCACCGCCTGGCGAACGGTTTTCAGTGCGTTGCCCTG
>QIDL01000217.1 GCA_003228415.1 Gammaproteobacteria bacterium
TCGCGGTCGAGTTCCCCAAGTATTTCATCCACTGCCCCAAGCAGGCTTTCCCGATTGAGGTCCTCCTCCTGGATGACGCGGCTATACCCCCGCTCACGGGCATAGGCGGCGTTCTCGATCTGATCGCCGCGACTGGCCCGGCGCGACAGCGGAATGAGAAGATTGGCCTTGTGGAGACAGAGTAGTTCATAGAGCGTATTGGCACCTGCACGGGAAATGACCAGGTCCGCCGCCGCCAGCAGATCACCCCAGGCCTCACCCACATACTCGAACTGATGGTATCCGGGCTCCGGCAGATCCTCGGTCTTACCAGCACCGCAAACGTGCGCCACCACACCACGGTCCAGCAGACCCCCAAGCGCCTCACGGACCACCTCGTTGATCCGGTCCGCTCCCAGGCTGCCACCGGTCACGACAATGACCCGCACATCCATCGGTGCGTCCAGGCGCTTTCGACCCCGCGCGGCATCGCCTTCCAGCAGGCTTTTCCTCACCGGGGTCCCCGTCACTATCCGTTCACCCTTGAATTTCGCTGGCCGCGTCAGTGGAAAATTCACGCACAGCGTTTTCACGAAAGGCAGCGCCAGCCGATTAGCAAGACCAGGAGACACATCGGATTCATGTGCGACCACAGGAATCCGCCGACACCAGGCTGCAAAAACCACCGGAAAGCTGACATAGCCCCCCTTGGAGAACACCACATCGGGATGCAGTCGTCCGAGCAGCCGATGAGCCTGCCAGATCCCGAGAATCACCTTGAACACGTCGAGCAGATTCTCATAAGAGAAGTAGCGTCTGAGCTTGCCGGTGGCTATGGCGTGGTAGTCGACCCGCAGATGCTCGAGAAGATCTTCCTCGAAGGCGCTGCCGCTGCCGACGAAATCGACGTGAACATCCATGCTCAGCGCCGCTTCCATCACCGGAATTGCCGGTACCACGTGTCCGGCGGTTCCACCTCCGGTGCACAACAGACGCTTCACAACGCCAGCACCTCTTTGATCAACGGGATGGTCACCCGACGCTGCTCCGTCATTGCCCGTGCGTCCAATCGATCGAGTTGCCTGATCAGCTCTGGTAGCGCACGGGTCGAACGATGTAACCAGAAATCCAATACCGCCT
Source organism: Gammaproteobacteria bacterium (assembly GCA_003228415.1). GTDB lineage: Bacteria > Pseudomonadota > Gammaproteobacteria > Pseudomonadales > Azotimanducaceae > SZUA-309. Next base: position 1,120 of record QIDL01000217.1, read on the forward strand.
CTCCCAACTCCAGGCCCTGACGTCTGGCCAGTTGAGCAAGAATGATCTTGAGGCCATCGTCATCGGGCGCCAGCACCTCGAAGCCCTGCAGCGCGCGCAGCCGTGACCCCAGATCGGGCAACACGAAGGTCTGCCGTTGCGCACTCGCGGAGGCGACGACCACCAGTGACGAGTGGGTAGCGAGCTGATTCTGATAGAGCGCCATGAGCTGACTTTCGAGCCTGTGATCGCCGAGCCAGCAATCCACGTCATCCAGTGCAATCAGGTCCACCTCGAGTCCTTCGATGATGGCCGGGTCCATCGGCAGTGACCCGAGCGGCAGGTAAACGGCGCGGTGTCCGGCTGCTTCGGCCACCTGGCAGGTCGCCTGCAACAGGTGGCTGCGGCCACGACCCTGAGGACCCCAGAGCCAGATCCCCGAATCACCGGGTCCAGATGCCAGCGTCTGCAGCCTTTCCACCAGCTCCGTGTTGCTTCCCTGGCAGAAATTTTCGAAGTTGTTGAGTTCGCGCTGGCGCAACGGGATCGTCAGCTGGGTGCACCGATCATTCACTTCGATCCGCTTCCCCGGCCACCGGCGTGACGCACCGCTCGCGCACCCCAGGTCAGCACGTAATCCACTCCGGAACCGATACCGAGGATCGCGAGCAGATAGAAGCAGTAGGGGTCCACCAACTGAAAGGCTATCGCGCTGATGCGCGGAAATTCGGACAAACCCAGCAGCAGCATCAACAACATGACGATCTGGGTCGCCGTGTTGGCTTTGCTGACCAACGTCGGCGCAAACTCGATTGGCTCGAACAACAGACGGTAGGCCCCGGCCCCGGACATGATGATGGCGTCTCTGCCGAGAGCGATCACCGCCACCCAGAGCGGAATGTGGTCCTGAACCGTGAGAATGATGAAAACGGCGGCCACCAGTAATTTATCCGCCACCGGATCCATGGCAGCGCCAAAGCGGCTGGTCCAGTCAAAGCGCCGCGCCATCCAGCCATCCAGAGCATCGCTGGCCCCAGCGATGGCCATGACCACCAACGCATCGACGTAACGGAATTCCATCAGCAACCAACTGGTCGGTAACACCAGCAGTATTCTTATCACGGTAATGATATTCGGCAGCTGGGAAATTCGAAATTCAGTCACTGCCACGCCAGATCAGTTTCAAATCCGCGGAATCCATGACCGTCAGCTGATCGTCGAACATGCGTCGGTCCCTTTCGAATGCCGCCAGCAACTGGGCTGGTTTCGCCGGGGTCTGCAAGGTCAACCACAAACGAGCGCCACGAATCTCGACAACATTCACCGCATCGATAAATTCCAGACCGCGCAGATAGCCGAGCAGCGCGCCGTAGTCCACGGGAGTTTCGATGCCATTGACAGCAATTCTGAGCTGCCCGGCCACACCACCATGCACCATCCGACGCCCCGCCAGCTCATTGGACAATACGTCAACCGCATGGACCGCGTGTTCGGTCAGATCGGAACCATCCGCGGTAAATGGCACCACCATGCCGTCCACCCAGAATTCCCAATCGCTGTGCCAGCCATTTTGCAGATCCGGCACCACTCGACCCAGCAACAGCACGTCGGCTCCGTAGCGCCTCGAGGCGGGATCGATCACCTGAGACAGACGCCCCCACACCGCAGCGGCTTCGACCGCCAGCTGATCTTCAAGATCCAGCAATGGCAGGGTCAACGGTATCCCTCTATCCAGCGCGCGACTCTCGAGACCTGCCACCAGCGGAGATTCGCTGGTCGCGCCAATGAGCGTCCGCTCACCCTTATCCTGAACCACTACCCACACCAGTACCTTTTCCCTGGAGGTACGCCAGATTGGCAACCCTGCCACGCGTACCAGATCCAGCACGGGTTCGGAGTCAAATTGCACGATGAGCACCAGGCCATCCACAGGATTGGAGCTGAAACGAAACTCGCTGTAGTACGGTTCCGCCGCACCCAGGGCTTCTCGCACCTCCGGCGTGCGCGGCACATAGGCAAGGCCGGTGAGACGGGTCAGCATCTTCAGCAACGCCTCGCCGGAAGCCCGCTGACGCTCTTCGACCGATTGGCTGGTGACAGGAACGGCAACTTCATACAGCCACGGCACCACATCGGCGGCATTCACACACCCACTGAATATCAGTCCCAGCAACAGCGCCCCAACCCCACGCAAATCGACCAACTCCATCGGCAATCGGCGGCAAGTTTACCCAATTAGAAAACCCAGGTCTGGTACACTTCCGGCCCTTCGAATACCCCGATCAATTCAGGATTCAGCAGTGAGTAAAGGCCTCACCTATCGCGGTGCCGGTGTGGATATCGATGCCGGTAACGAGCTGGTTAAACGGATCGGTCCTGCCGCCAGGGCAACCCATCGGCCGGAATTGCTGAGCAACCTGGGTGGCTTTGCGGCATTGGCGGAACTGCCGGTCAAGTACCGGCAACCGGTGCTGGTCACCGGCACCGATGGGGTGGGGACCAAGCTCAAGCTCGCCATCGATCACGACCGCCATGACACCGTGGGGCAGGATCTGGTCGCCATGTGCGCCAACGATGTGCTGGTCACCGGAGCCGAACCGTTCCTGTTTCTCGACTACTATGCCAGCGGCAAGCTCGATGTGGACGTCGCCGAGCGAGTCATCAAAGGCATCGCCAGAGGCTGTGAGCTGGCCGGTTGTGCCCTGGTCGGCGGCGAGACCGCCGAGATGCCCGGCTTCTATCCGGGTGGTGACTACGACCTGGCCGGTTTCTGCGTCGGGGTGGTGGAAAAGGACGCCATCGTCACCGGCAAAACACTCTCAACCGGTGATACGCTGATCGGCCTCGCCAGCAGCGGTCCGCATTCCAACGGCTACTCGCTGATCCGCAAGATCGTCGAGACGACGGGAACCACAGTCCGCGAGACGCTCCTCGAAGAGTTGATGGCGCCAACGCGCATCTACGCCAAAGCGGTATTGGCATTGCAGCAAGCGCTCACCATTAAAGGCATGTGCCACATCACCGGTGGCGGGCTGCTGGAAAACCTGCCCCGGATGTATGCCGACTCGGGGCTTGGTGCGCTGATCGATCTCGACAGCTGGCAGCGCCCTGACATCTTCAGCTGGCTGCAACAGGCCGGCAATGTGGACGAACGGGAAATGCAGCGCACCTTCAACCTGGGGCTTGGCTTTGTGGTTGCCGTGGCGGCGGCCGACGCCGCAAACGCATTGGAAGTCCTCGGCGGCAATGGGGAATCTGCCAGCGTGATCGGCACCCTGGTCAGCGCCGACGCCCCCGTCGGCCCGGCGCAGATACTGATCAGCTAGCTTGCGGATCAAGGGCGCGGCAGCGTGACTCCGCGCTGGCCTTGATACTTCCCGGCGCGATCCCGGTAGGTCACTTCGCACTGCTCGTCCGACTGGAAAAACAGCATCTGCGCCACCCCTTCATTGGCATAAATCTTCGCTGGCAGATTGGTGGTATTGGAGAATTCCAGGGTGACGTGGCCTTCCCACTCCGGCTCCAGCGGCGTTACGTTGACGATGATGCCACAGCGCGCATAGGTGGATTTACCCAGGCAGATCGTCAACACATCGCTGGGAATGCGAAAGTACTCGACGGTACTCGCCAGCGCGAAGGAATTGGGTGGAATGATGCAGACGTCACCGGATACGTCGACGAAGCTCCGTTCGTCGAAGTTCTTGGGATCTACCGTGGCGGAGTAGATGTTGGTGAACACTTTGAAATCCGGCGCGCAACGCACGTCGTAGCCATAGCTCGAGGTGCCATAGGAAATGACCTTCCCTTCACCCGAATGGCGAACCTGACCCGGCTCGAAAGGGTCGATCATGCCAGCGCTGGCCATTTCTCGAATCCAACGGTCGGATTTAATCGTCATCTGTTTGCTCTTCTCTCAGGTGGTTCGAGTGTTCAATCGTCGGCGATGACGATGTCTGGTCCGCCGTGGGTTCCTTTTGAGCCGCCGCGGGCGCTTAATCCACCGCGGGCTTCTTTTGCACCGCCGCGGGCTTCTTTTGCACCGCCGCGGGCTTCTTTTGCACCGCCGCGGGCGCCTTTTAAGCCGCCGCTGGCGCTTTGACTCGCCAACCAGAGGCGGGCGGCCATGTGCCGCGCGGCATCTCGATAGATCAACGAAATGGCACTCTCCGGATCTGCCACCACCGTGGGTGCTCCGCCATCGGCCTGCTCGCGGATCTCCATCGCCAGAGGTAACTCAGCCAGCAGCGGCACCGCGCATTCCCGAGCGATTTTCTCCCCGCCACCCGAGCCGAAAACCTGACTGACGGCTCCGCAATCCGGACAGATGAAGGCGCTCATGTTCTCTATGATCCCGAGCACATCGATGTCCACCTTGCGGAACATCTCGATGCCCTTACGCGCATCGAGCAAGGCGATGTCCTGAGGCGTCGTCACTATCACCGCTCCCGAAACAGGCGCCCGCTGAGACAGGGTCAGCTGAATGTCGCCGGTACCCGGTGGCATGTCTACGATGAGGTAATCGAGATCATCCCAGTTGGTCTGACCGAGCAATTGCTGCAGCGCTCCGGACACCATCGGACCCCGCCAGACCATGGGGGTGTTTTCGGTGACGAGGAAGCTCATGGACATCGCTTGAATGCCATGAGCCTCAATGGGTTGAAAGGTTTTACCGTCCGTGGATTCCGGTCGCCGCCCGGCGCTGACCCCCAGCATCATGCCCTGACTCGGGCCGTAAATGTCTGCATCCAGAAGCCCGACTCTGGCTCCTTCCTGAGCCAGCGCCAGTGCCAGGTTTACCGCGGTGGTCGACTTGCCCACGCCGCCTTTCGCCGAGGCTATGGCGATAATGTGCTTTACCCGATCGAAGCCCCTGCTGCTCGGCGCAGAAAACTGTATATCCAGCTCCAACTCATCCGTCTTCAGAAATTCGGCAAGTGCCTGGCGATAGGATTCGCCGGTACCAATCGCCGGATAGCCGAGAGTGACCGACACCTTGTTGCCACTGCTCAGAATCCGCACACCCAGATCGCCCCAGGTAGCGCCCAGATACGGATCGGGAAATTCTTCAACTCGCATAAGAGGTGTTCACAGCAGTCGGCATGAGTGGCTTTCAAGCCCGCGCATTATAGGTGAGTTGCGGTTATAGTCGCGTTTTTTTGCGCTCCCGGACAATAGTTTCCCATGTCTCGACGCATCCTCGTGACCAGCGCCCTGCCGTACATCAACGGCTCGATTCATCTGGGCCATCTCCTGGAACACATCCAGACCGACATCTGGGTGCGCTTTCAGCGTATGCGCGGACATCAGGTGATTTACGTCTGCGCGGATGATACCCACGGGACCGCAACCATGCTGCTGGCGGAACAGCGCGGCATGGCGCCGGAGGATCTGATCGAGTCCGTGCGCCAGGAGCACGCTGACGACTTCAGGGACTTCCTGGTCGGACATGACAATTATTACTCGACGCACTCCGATGAGAATCGAGAGTTCTCGGAGTTGATCTTCACTCGGCTGCAGGACAAGGGTCTGATTTTTACCCGCGAGGTCGAACAGCTCTACGATCCTGAGCGGAAGCTGTTTCTCGCCGACCGCTTCGTCAGAGGTGGGTGCCCGCGCTGCGGCGCCGCCGACCAACCCGGCGACAACTGCGACGTCTGCAGCGCCACCTACAACGCCATGGAGCTCGAGAATCCACGCTCTACTCACTCAGATGCGCAGCCGGAAGTTCGCTCATCGGTGCATTATTTCTTCGACCTGCCCAGATATACGGACTTCCTGCGAAGCTGGTTATCCAGCGGTGCAGTGCAGCCGGAAGTCGCAAACAAACTGGGTGAATGGTTGAAATCGGGCCTCAAGCCATGGGACATCTCCCGCGACGCGCCCTATTTCGGGTTTCTCATTCCCGGCACCACGGATAAGTATCTCTATGTCTGGATGGATGCACCCATCGGTTACATGGCGAGTTTCAAAAACTACGCAAAGGCACACAACGAAGTTTCATTCGATGAGTTCTGGACGCCTGGCACACAAACGGAAGTTCACCACTTCATCGGCAAGGACATTATCAATTTCCATGCTCTGTTCTGGCCTTCGGTACTCGACGGTGCCGGCTTCCGCACTCCAACCCGCATTCATACGCACGGTTTCATCACCGTGGACGGCACGCGGATGTCAAAATCACGCGGCACCTTCATCAACGCCTCGACCTATCTCAAATATCTGGAACCCGAGTGTCTGCGTTACTACTACGCAACCAAGTTGAACGGCACCGTGGACGACATGGACATCAATCTCGATGATTTCGTGCAACGGGTAAACTCCGACCTGGTCGGCAAGATCGTCAATATCGCCAGCCGCTGCGCAGGTTTTATCAACAAGCAATTCGACGGCAATTTGTCGGACTCGCTGGACGACGCCGCGTTGTGGCAGGAGTTCACAGCGGCATCAGACCGAATCGCCGATCTGTACGAACACGACGACACCTCCAAGGCGATTCGGGAAATAACCCGGCTGGCTGATCTTGCCAATCAGTACATCGCCCGACACGCCCCGTGGCAGCTCATCAAAGAGGAAGGTCAACGTGACAAGGTCCAGGCCGTGTGCAGCATGGGCCTCAATCTGTTTCGTGTGCTGATCATCTACCTGAAGCCCATCGTGCC
>QIDL01000110.1 GCA_003228415.1 Gammaproteobacteria bacterium
GGAGCAACAAGACCGACGCCAGGGAAACCGTCGCCAACATGGTGGCAGATGCACGAGCGGGCAGACACCTGCAACCGGACAGCCCTGCGGTCGAATCCGCCATCGCCTTCGTCACCCTGCGCCAGCCCCGGGTGGTGACCTACGATGACTGGCGGGAGATCGACGATGTCGAAGTCAGGAAAGGTCTCGAGAGCGACCGCCCGAGAGTGAAATTTACCGACGTCGACGAGATGCTCCGGGTTTTGGAGCGCTGAGATGAGACTGGGTGCGTTGCTGGGACCGATTGCGGATCCGTCGGTGGTGCGGGAACTTGCCGATCAGGCGCGTCGTTATGCCGGTGAAGGCTTTGACAGTCTGTGGTCAGCGCAGGCCATTGGCAGGGGGTTCATGATCACGGATCCCTTCGTCGCCCTTAGCATCGCGGCGACGGTGACTGACACCGTGGAGATCGGCACGGCGGTTCTGCAGATTCCGCTCTATCATCCAATGGAGCTCGCGCACCGGGTTTTTTCATTGCAGCAGATCTGCGGGGATCGTCTAATACTCGGGGTCGGGGCCGGCTCGACAGAGCAGGACTTCGATGCCTTCGATAAGAATTACCAGGGGCGGTTCGAGAATTTCTCCCGCAACGTCGAAGATCTGCGGTCGATCTTCAGAACCGGCGGTCTTGGAGATTCCAATCTCTCCCCGTGGCCAGCCGTAGCGGGGGGTCCACCGCTATTTCTCGGTTCCTGGGGTAACGGGGTGGCTCGCGCAGCGCGATCTTTCGATGGTTGGATTGCCTCGGCCAATTACCGCACGCCCGATGAGGTGGTGGCGGCGCTCGCCGGATACCGGGAAGCCGGTGACTGGCAGCAAGTTGTTGGCCGGGCCATCGTTTCCACGATTCAGCTAGTACCGGGAATCGATCTTGGAGAGCTGAAGGCCAGACTCGACAAATTTCGTGACGCCGGGTTCGATGATGCCGTGGTCATGTTTTTACCTGGCGGGCCAGGTCCTCGGGAGATAAGACCGCTGCTGAGCTAGGGAACCTTGCCCGCTCCGATTCAGCAGGATCGGCTTCTCCATAGGCTTGTGACATACCCATGCAGCCGAGACCGATGGTGCTCACTTCGAGTTCTCCAAGTCTGGCCGTTTTCATGCTGGTCTCCTTATCGTGCTCAACAACCGGGAGGTCGGTGGCATCGTGATAAACTGGTAAGTTTCGCCGAGGAGAATCAACCAAACCGTGGCCGACCGCAACATTTCCAGAGCACTGAGCTACCCCGACTTTCGCTGGCTCTGGGTCGGCAGCCTGGGCTCCTCCTTTGCGATGAACATGCAGATCATCGCTCGTGGCTGGCTGGTATACACGCTGACTTCTTCTGCTATGGATCTGGCCTGGGTGACGCTCTCATTCATGATTCCCACCGTTGCCTTTTCGTTACTCGGAGGCGTGCTGGCCGATCGGCTGCCGAAAAAAATCATCATCACCAGCGCCCAGACACTCAACTGCATCGCAACCGTCATCATGGGGTTCATCATCTTCACAGACCGGGTGAATTTCTGGGACTTCATCTGGTTTGGATTCTTCAACGGGACGGTGCTGGCTCTCTCCATGCCAGCCCGGCAGGCCTTCGTTCCAGAGTTGATCCCGGAGCGGCTGATCTTTACTGCCATGGCGCTCAACACCACCAGTTGGAACCTGTCGCGGATTCTTGGACCAGCCCTGGCCGGTTTCCTGATCGCCTGGGTGGCTGCCGGAGACACCAGTTCCACCTACGGTGTCGGTGTCGTCTATTTCATGATCGCCGTTCTCTATTTCATCTCGGCAGTTACCATGATGATGGTCAGCAGGAAGGGGATCAGCGAGCAGGCCGCCGCCCAGAAGAGTGCGCTCACCGACATGGCGGACGGGTTACGCTACGTGTGGGGCAACCCCCCGGTGCTGGGGCTGATCCTGTTATCCATCGTGCCGTTCATTTTTGGCATGCCGTTGAATACTTTGTTACCCGCATTCAATGAGGACATACTTTCCGGTGGACCGCAGGATCTGGGCCTGCTGATGTCCGCCATGGGGGGCGGCGCCATCGTCGGATCTCTCATGCTTGCCTGGATCGGCGAGATCCGCCACAAGGCGGCCTGGTTGATTGGTACCTGCGTGGGCTGGGGTGCTTTCACTTCGGCATTTGGATTGGCTGCCACGGTTCCGCTGGCGGCCGTTCTCGTTGGCTTCATCGGCTTCGTCAGCGCCTGGAACATGTCTCTGAATCGAGGCTTGTTGCAGATGCAGGTGGATCACCACATGCGTGGCCGGATCATGAGCATTGACATGATGTCACATGGGCTGATGCCGCTCGGAGTGATTCCCATCAGCCTGATCGCCGAAGCCTACGATGTGGCGGTTGCGCTGGTGGTGGCCGGTATTGCTTTTGCGATCGCGGTAACGCTGCTGGCGGTGTTTTCCACCTCCGTTCGCAGGGTGGACGAGGAAATGCCCGCTTTCAACCGCTCAGCAAAGGCGCTCAGTGGTGCTGTCGAACAGGTGCAGAGCGAATCAAGGTAAGTACCGGTTTCGGGTTTGACGACAGCGAGTACCGCTACCGGGTGCCGCTCCCGGATTCTGTCGGGTTGCGACCGGCTGGTTTAGCGGGCCGATGCTGTGGTAGAACGTTGTCTATGAAAGTGATGATTGAGTCAGTGAAGGCGCCGGGTATGTTCCTGGGATGCGGGCTTGTGCTGTCGCTGCTCGCCGCGCCGTTGCTGGCCGTCGGCCAGGAGATATTCAGGACCGAAGACGAAAACGGCGTGGTGAGCTTCTCCGATGTCGCGACTGATGGCGCCGAGGTGATGACGCTGCCGGTAGCTCCAGTGACCGCTGATGCCGTGGAAACCCAGCAGCGCATGATCGATCAGCAACTGATGGTAGCGAAGGCACTGGAAGAGTCACGTCTTGCGCGCCAGGAAGCTCGCACCAATCGACTACAGGCGCTCGCTGCCACCCAACCCCGCACGATCTACTACCGTGAGGAGGATCAATACGGCTACTTTGGCGGCTATTCATACTACGGCCCATACTGGGACCATTACCCTGGATTCGACAGACCAGGCCATCCGGGAGTCGGTCCGCCACATCCAAGTCAGCCCATCAACCCTCCGCATGGACCACCAGGCAAACCACCGAGCGTGCCGGTTCCACTGCCACCTCTGAATTAGGCAGCCTGTGTCCTGTCCGGCCGATTCGTAGATGTCGACAACAATCGGCCTGATTTCCGATACCCACATCCCGGAAGCGCGGTCCTCGCTCTGGCCGCAGGTCTATGAGGCATTTGCCGATGTTGACATGATCTTCCATGCGGGAGACATTCATGAGCTGTTCGTGTTGGATGAGCTCGAAAAGCTGGCACCCGTCTATGCCGCGCGAGGTAACGGGGAAGACGGTAGCGCCGGCCGGCCGGTGCAGCCGGAGGACGCTCGTGTGCGTTACGCGTGGCTACTCGAGATAGAAGGATTGTGGATTGGGCTGACCCACTATGTGCCGGTCCCGGAACGGCCGCCTAATTTCACCCTGGAACGTTGGATCGAGCGGTTCTTCCCCGAACGCAGACCGGATGTGATCGTCTCTGGTGATACGCATCGGGAGCAGATCGCCGAGGTTCAGGGTATCTACTGCGTGAATCCCGGTTCGCCCACCTACCCGCACAACTATGACACTCAGTACGGGACCATCGGCTTCCTCACCATCGGCGCTGGCGAAGCGCATGCCAGTGTCCATCTCATCACCGAGGAGGGTACCGAACCGTTTAATTGGGAAGCCATCCCACCCTGGAAGTTACGGACAGGGTAGATCTCTACATCGCCATCGTGAGGCAGGACACTAATCTTTAGGTAGTCCCAGAATCCGTTCGGCGATGATATTGCGTTGAATGTTCGGTGTGCCACCACCGATCACCACGTTTGGCCAGTTGAGCGAGGCCTTGGCCCAACTGCCACCGTCCACCGCTTCATCGCCTCCCCTGAGTTGCAATCCAGCCTGGCCGGTGAGTGCAACAGCGAAATCGTCCATCTCGATTTCCAGACTCGCTCGGTGCAGCTTGTTCACCGATGTTTCGCTGGTCAGTGGTTCGCCTTTGAGCTGCTTGGTGAGGTAGCGCAGGCCGTTGTATTTCATGGCCGCGATTTTTGCCTCGAACATGGCGATCGTGCGTCGTACCCGGGGATCTTTCGCGGCCGGTCGCCCCTGAATGTTCGTCTTCTTCACCAGTTCTTTGAGCGTGTCGAGTTTCCCGAACATGTGGGTGACCTCGCCGATGCTGGATCGCTCGTTGGCGAGCGCCGAGACGGTCACCTTCCAGCCATCGCCTTCTTCACCCAGCCGATTTTCCATGGGTACCCGGACATCGGTAAAGAAGACTTCCGCAAAGTGTCTGTCGCTGGCCATGTTTTCGATGGGTCGGACTTCGATGCCTGGTGCATCCATGGGCACCAGCAGGCAGGTAATGCCCTGATGCTTCACTGCCACATCGAAGCGGGTCCGGGTCAGCAGGATGATCCATTGAGCGAACGCCGCACCCGTGGTCCAGATCTTCTGACCGTTGACCACATACTCATCGCCTTCCAAGACTGCCTTGCACTGAATGGAGGCAAGATCGGATCCGTGGTTCGGCTCCGAGTAGCCCGTGCACCAGACCACCTTGCTGTCGAGTATGTCCGGGATGAACTTTTTCTTCTGCGCCCGGGTACCGTACTGCATGATGCCGGGGCCGACCCAGGCCAGCCCCATGAAGGAAGTCCCCAGCGGCGGCGCCCTGGCCAGCGCCATTTCTTCTTTGAGGATGGTCTGTTCGATGATGCCGCCATCACTACCGCCGAACTCCTTCGGCCAGGAGAAACCGACCCAGCCTCTGGCGCCCACTTGGAGCGCTTGAGATAGAGCTGCACGTCGTACTCCGCCGTGAAGCCAATGGCGCCGTGCAATCCGACCCCATCGATACCGAGCCTGGCGAAGGCATCGGAGGCATAACCCTTGGCCAGCGAAATGGCGCCAGGTAACTCGAGCGGCGCGTCGTCCACACACCAGGCGGCGTAGTAGAGGAGCGAGGTGAACGATTCCACGTCCACGTAGGCATCCGCCAATCGATGCTTCACGCCCTGATACTGGCCGATGGGTTTGCCGAACTGGATACGTTCCTTGGCGTACTCGCTGGTCATGTTGAGAGCCGCTTCTGCAGCGCCCACCATTTCTGCGGTAACCGCCACCGCGCCGAGATCGGTGAGGTAGGCGAGATCCGCTGTGCTTATCGGGAGAACGTATTCGGTAGGCAGAGTTATATCGGTCAGGGTCACGCTGCCGCTGGGCTTGGTCTTATCCAGCGTTGGCTGCCTGGTTACAGAAACCTGCTCCCTGGTGACGGCTGCCAGTCCCAGCTCACCGTCCAGGCGAACCGCCAACAGGTAGTACCGGGCGGCCATCGCGTCGGCGACGAACGGCTTGGTTCCGCTGATGTGGACCTCTTCACCCTGCAGGGTAGCGGTCAAGGTCACAGCATCGGGATGTATCCAGTTGGCCTCGTCATACAGAGCGACGGTACAGATTTCGCCCCGAGCCATCATCGGCAGCCACTCGGCTTTCTGCTGGTCGTTGCCGCAGCGCAGAATGGCTGCGGCAGACAGAGCCTGCGAAGTTATCGGCAGGGGGCTCAAGCCCCGGGCGGTTTCCTCGAGCACCACGGTGAGGTCGATCCACTTGAGACCGATGCCGCCGAACGATTCGGGAATGATCAACCCCACCCAGCCAAGGTCGACCACCTGCTGCTAGAGGTCGGCATCGAAGCCATTGTCGCTGGCAGCGATTTCACGAACTTTCGGCAGGGTACAGGTCTCCCGCATGAAGCGGGCGACCTGATCCCGGAGCAGATTCTGCTCCTCGGTGAAGCCAAAGTTCATCGCTCTGCTTCCTGGCCGAATTCAGCCCTGCAGCGGGTTGATCGCCGGCCAGGTTTCTTTGCTGGCAAGAATTTTCTCGCCGATCTCCTCCACGTCCCACGGACCTTCGGAGATATCCCGCGAGGCGATGGGCGTGAGCTGCCAGGACAGCAGCTGCACGTTGTTGCCGGCTACCAGCCACTGGCGACCGGTGATGTCCTTGGCGTCATCGGTGCACAGCCAGACGATGGCGGGAGAGACGCTTTCCGGCGGGAACTGGTCCTGAACCTGTTCCGGCAGAATGTCCTCGGTCATCCGCGAGGTTGCGGTGGGCGCGAGGACGTTGACGTTGATACCGTACTTCAATCCCTCGAGCCACAGGCAACGGGCAAAGCCGGCGATCCCTGCCTTGGCGGCGCCGTAGTTGGTCTGACCGAAGTTGCCGAACAACCCGGAAGTCGAACTGGTCATGATGATCCGGCCACCTTCGCCACGTTCGAGCATGTGGTCGAATGCCACTTTGGTCACCAGATAGGTCCCGCGCAGATGTACGTCGAGCACGAGGTCCCACATATCGTCTTCCATTTTCTTGAAAGACTTGTCGCGCAGGATTCCGGCGTTGGCAATGAGTATATCGAGCTTGCCGAACTCGTTGACGGCCGTCTGCACCATCTCCTGTGCTGCGGCTTTATCGGTTACCGAACCGTAGTGGGCGCATGCCTTGCCGCCTGCCGCCTTGATCTCTTCGACCACCCCGTCGGCCATGGAGTGACCTTCACCGGTACCGTCCCGGGAGCCACCCAGATCGTTTACCACCACCGAAGCCCCTTCTCTGGCCAGCAACATTGCGTGTGCACGGCCGAGACCACCACCCGCTCCGGTAACCAGCGCTACTTTTCCATCCAACATTCCCATGGTTTACTCCTATGAGTGCGTAAAATTTTGTGAACGATGAAGTCTAAGGTGAGGGCCGACAAAAACAAGAGTCATAGGAGTCAATCGATTGATGAGTTACTCGAACGAATCGAGATTGACCTGAATAGACTGGAGGTCTCGCTGACGGCATACGCCCATTCGTCTCATCCTTACCGTTGGGAGGCTGTGCGCTGGCACATCCCGACCCTCGAAGCACGCCTTGAGGCGTTGCGGCGGTTACGTCGCCACAGGCCGCTGAAACTCACGGATTCAGGCTCGCGAATTCAAGATTAACCGCACGGCCTCGTCGCTGAGATCTGTGCCTGTGAGTGACTCGATGCTCTCCAGGCCGCCGGGATTGGCGACATTGACCTCCATCAGATAGGGATAAACCGTGTCGATGGCGGCGAATCCTGCACCCAGAATGGCCAGTTCTGTTGCGATAGGCTCGATCAGTCGCCGTTCGGCCTGGGAGAGACCGGTGCGGGCAATCTGTCCACCGGTTGCGATGTTACTGGTGTGTGTGTCGCTCGGAATCCTGAGATAACTTCCCAGCACGTGCCCGGCAGCAACCAGGCTGCGCTTCTCACCCTGGCATATTTCCGGGACAAAGCGCTGAGCGATGAGATAGCCGTCATTGGAGGCTGCAAACAGGGCGGACAAGGTCTCGCGAGTCACATCGCCCGCACAGATCTTGTGTACGTCGCGCCCGAAACTTCCTGCAGTTGGCTTGACGATCCAGTCGCCGCCGGAGGTCAAGACCGAGTAGAGGTAGTCGACGCGCGTACTGGTATGGGTCTCCGGCAGGGCGGACAGCCAGCGATGCTTGCCGTGCAGGTACATCATGACGTCTGGCGTGGTGATGAAGCGCTCGGCGGGCAGAGTTTTCAATAGCTGCATGCGGTCGAAAAACGTTACCTGGCGAC
>QIDL01000030.1 GCA_003228415.1 Gammaproteobacteria bacterium
GCTCCTGGACCCGTTCGGTGCTGCGCACTCGGGTCGATAGAGTCTCCCTGAGAGAATCCGCTGCGATCTCTGGCTGATTGATCTGGTCGGCTAAGTCGGCAACCATTTTTTTCTCGTCGAGAGCGGCCTGCTCGCGCTCTATCTTGACCTCGTCAAGGACAGCGCCGATCTGACGCCGTTGCCGCTCGTCGAGATCGAGCTGGTAGCTCAGGTACCGTAGAGGCCGACGCACACCGAAGCCCGGAGCGTGATGGCTTCGATGACGATGCGCCCTGTGGGAGTACCAGTTTTCCGTCGGTTGTTCTTCTTGTGTCCGCGAGTCCTGTGAAAAAGCCATGCCATAAGCATAGCGATAGGGCCAGCCGAACGAGCTGCCCCAGGAAGGGCCAAAACAGTGATTGCGATGATATTTCATCGGATACCTCCAAAAAGAAGGGGTTTCTTGCGCCGGGGCTCTTGTCGCTTCCGATTGATCACGACTGCCTCCGGCGGGTTAAGGCGCCGGCTTTTCGCCTGGCGCTGCGACGAGGCTAACATGGCGTGATTGGCCTGCCCATAGCAGGTAAATTACCGAAGTCGGTATCTGGCCCGCGATGGCCGACGACAGCGTCGATTGGTATTGCGTTTACCGACAGCCAGTAACCAGACGCGTCCCGTTGCAATCACGGTGCGGGTCTGGTTGATTCGTCGATGACCGTTTTCATAAAAGGAACTGAGGCCATGCAGGAACAAATCGATCTGGTGGGAGATGTGTATCAGCTTGTCGTCACCTTTCTCGTGAACTACTCCTTTCAGCTCGTCGGCGCCGTGCTGGTGGTGATTTTTGGCCTGCTGATCGGTGGCTGGGTATCAAGACTGCTGCTGCGCATTCAGGAGCGCCGTGACGTGGATGTGACGCTGAGACAGTTCATCGCCAGCGCCGCGAAGGGGATGGTGGTGGGGATGTTCCTCATAGTGGCTCTGAGCCAGATGGGGGTGAGTATCACACCGCTGATCGCCGCCATTGGTGGCCTGGCGGTGGGCGCGAGTTTTGCCATGCAAGGGCCGGTTTCCAACTACGGTGCGGGCTTGGTGATCATTCTGACTCGGATGTTCAAGGTTGGCGATACCATCTCGGTACAAGGTTGTGCGGGACAGGTGGAGGAAATCAGCCTCGCGATCACGACTTTGAGAACCGAAGACGGCGAGCGGATTGTGATTCCCAACAAGCAGATTGCCGGGGAGATTCATACCAACTCCTTTGCCTTTCGGGTGGTGGAAGCCCAGGTGGGTATCGCCTATTCGGACGATCCCGAGCATGCCATCGAGGTGATTCGAGCCGCGGTGCTCGCTGTCGATGGGGTCACCGATGCGCCGCCGCCTCAGGTCGGGATCAATGGCTTCGGAGACTCCTCGATCGATCTCGATTATCGGTTCTGGGTACCGACCGATCGCTACTTCGAAGTAAAGCACGCGGCCAACCTCGCGGTATTTCGTGCCATTGGCACCAATGGGCTCAATATTCCGTTTCCGCAGCGCGAGGTTCAGTTGCTGAATCAGGTCGCCTGAGCGGCCGGGAGGATCCGGTAGCGGGAGAGATCTCGGAGCAACCACGGCGTGAAGTCTTCGGGCTTATCCCGAACCCATGTGGCGAGATCGTCAAGGGCGATGGCGCGAACCTCATCGACCTCGACCGGGTCAGGCACCATCGCCCCCTGGTAGCTACCTCGGAAGACCTGCTGCAGCTCGTAGTCTCGGATGCCGATTTCGGGTTGGTCGAGGCGCGTTCGCTGTGGCTCGCCCATTGGTTTGAGTGCAATGCCGCCCACGCCCAGCTCTTCGGACAATCCGCGGACCGCCCCTTCGAGGTACGATTCGCCCGGCTTGAGATGCTCGGCCACGCTCATGTCCCACAGGCCCCCGCAGACGTCTTTTCCGGCGACGCGATGCTGAAGATAGAGCCGCCCTGCCTGATCGAAAAGAAAAACCTGGGCGGACTTGTGCCAGAGGCCCTCGACGTGGACCCGACCGCGGGCTGCCTGACCCAGGAGCAGCCCGTCTTCGTTGAAGATATCGAAAATTTCTTCTGCAGCAGACTGTTCTGAAGCACTCATGGGATTGTGGCGGACACCTCCGGGCGATTATCGTTGCCGCATGTTAGAACTTAACGCGCTGGTGCTGAAGGCTGGAAGTCCCCCCTTCTCGCATCGATTCGAGGCAGGGCAGATCAACGTGGTGCTGGGCCGCAACCACTCCGGGAAGACGCGGCTGGCGCGGGTCATCGCGGGTCTGGATGCACCGGAATCGGGTGAGGTGCTGCTTGGTGGCAAGGTGGTAACCGGTGATCCGCCCGGCAAACGCTCGGTGGCGCTGGTCTACCAGGACTTTGTGAACTATCCGAACTGGACGGTTTTCGAGAATCTTGCTTCACCGCAGAAGGCGCAACGCGTATCGGCTGCGCTCATCCGCGAGCGGGTTCTGGAGATCGCCGGGCAGATGCAACTGACCGAATTTCTCGATCGGTATCCCGATGCGCTCTCGGGAGGACAACAGCAGCGACTGGCCATCGGCCGGGCATTGGCGAAATCGGCCGACGTGCTGGTGATGGATGAGCCATTGGTCAACCTGGACTACAAGCTTCGCGAAGCGCTGCAGGTTGAGTTGCGCGGGCTGTTGCGGGAGTTCGGAGTCAGCGTGGTCTACACCACCTCGGATCCGCGGGACGCGTTCGCCCTGGGCGACACGCTGCTGCTGCTGGCTGATCATCGGCTGCTGCAGGCGGGCCCGCCGCTGAGCCTCTATGAGAGTCCGGGATCTCCGGCAGCCGCCGATCTCATGAGCGATCCCTGCGCCAATCGCTGGATGGTGGGCGGGGACTTGCGACTGATACGTCCCGAGCATCTATCACTGGATCCGGCGCACGTCGACGATGTGGCATTCCCCGTGCAGGTGCTGGGTCGCGAAACCAACGGTTCGGAGACCTTCGTGCATTGTCAGGCCGATGTGGCTGAGGCCAATACCCAGTGGGTCGCGAAGCTCAGCGGTCTGGTCGATCTGGCCCCTGGAAGCCGCGAGATATTCTATGCCTCGGCCACGGCGATTATGAAGTTTGACGCTCATGCAGATTGAGGGAACTGCTGGTGGCTGAAGTGGTGCTGGAGGATCTGAGCTTTCGTTATCCGGGTGCCGCGGCCGATACGCTGGCTGGTCTGAATTTAACGGTGATGCGAGGTGAGGCGCACGCCCTGCTGGGTAGCTCCGGATCGGGCAAAACGACCTTGTTGAACCTGCTGTCCGGATTGCTGCCGGCACAGCATGGCCGGATTCTGTTCGACGGACAGGATGTGAGCCAGGTAGCACCGTGGCAGCGTGGGGTGACTCAGGTATTTCAGTTTCCAGTGCTCTACGAAGCCATGAGCGTGGCAGCCAACCTGGCGTTTGTGATGCGTGATATCCCGGACAAACAGCGCAGTGAACGGGTGGCGGAGATTGCCGGCAAACTTGGGATCGACAGCGTGCTTGATCGCCGGCCTGCCGGGCTGACCCTGGTCCAGAAGCAACTCGCTGCGATCGCCAAAGCGCTGGTGCGACCGGGTGTATCGCTGGTGCTGCTGGATGAGCCGCTGACCGCGGCCGAGCCGGAGCACAAGTGGCAGTTGCGTCAGACCCTGAAGTCTTTACAGCAGGAGCTGGGGGCCACCATGATTTATGTCACCCACGACCAGACCGAGGCCCTTACCTTTGCCGATCGGGTCAGCGTGCTCCACCAGGGTGTCATACTGCAGACTGCGACCCCGCAGGCGTTGGTAGAGAAGCCGGTCCACGAGCACGTGGGTTATTTTGTCGGCACCCCTGGCATGAACCTGTTGGAAGGTATCATCCGTGAGGGTGGGTGCTGGGTGGACGGGATACGTCTGGCGGCAATACACGCGGCTGATGGGCCGTGCAAAGTGGGTTTTCGACCCGAGTGGGCACGTATTGAACAACGTTCCAATAATGTGGTTGACAAAGCTACCAACACGCTTCCAGTTGTGATTCGCGGGACCCGGACGCTGACCACTTCTCGCGGGCAGTCCCTGGGGCTCGCTGTGGCCCGGCTGGGAGAGTCCGAGGTGGTGACTAGACAGACACTGACCGGACTCGAGACCGGAGCCGGCTGGTTGAGCATAGATCCGGAACGGATCCTGTGTTTTCGGGACGGCTGGAGGCTTACCGATCATGCATGACAATCGCGCCTGGTTCGGCGTGTTGCCGGTGCTGTTGATCGTCTCCTTCAGCGCGGTGATACCGCTCATTACGGTCGTCAACTACTCGGTGCAGGACATCTTCGACGTCGACACACGACTTTTCGTCGGGCTTGACTGGTATCGGGAGACCCTACGAGATCCCAGGTTTCTGGACGCGCTACTCCGACAGGCCGGCTTCAGTATACTGATCCTCGGCATCGAGATTCCTCTCGGCATCCTGGTGGCCAGGGCGCTGCCAACCGAAGGTCGCCGGGTGGGGCTGATCCTGGTGCTGATGGCCATTCCACTGCTCATTCCCTGGAATGTGGTTGGCACCATCTGGCAGCTTTTTGCCCGTCCGGATATCGGTCTTCTAGGTTCATTCGTGAACGGACTCGGAGTCGAGTTCAACTTTACCGCGAACAGACTCGATGCGTGGATCACCTTGTTGATGATGGATGTCTGGCACTGGACTTCGCTGGTGGCGCTGCTGACCTTCTCGGGTTTGAGCTCAATACCATCTGCCTACTACCAGGCAGCCACCATGGATGGTGCCAGCCGCTGGCAGGTATTCCGTCATGTGGAGTTGCCGCGGCTGAAGTCGGTGTTGATGATCGCCGTGCTGCTGAGGCTGATGGACAGTTTCATGATTTACACGGAGCCATTTGTACTCACCGGTGGCGGCCCTGGTAACAGCACCACCTTCCTTTCCCAATACCTGACCACGATGGCGGTGGGACAATTTGATCTGGGTCCTGCGGCTGCGTTCTCCGTGCTCTATTTCCTTGTCGTGCTGCTGCTTTGCTGGCTCTTCTATACCAGTATGACGACCAACGCGGAGGAGCAATGAAGGCGATTCAAGCAGCGAAAACCGGGGGTGGTCAGTGGCTGCTCTATCTGTATGGAATTTATCTTGCGCTACCCGTCTACTGGCTTGTCAGCCTGTCTTTGCGATCGAATCAGAGCATTGTCGGCACCACCGGGGATGCGGGGTTGACGTTTGCCAACTATCAGGAGATTTTTACAAACCCGGTCTGGTACACGGGATTCGCCAACTCGCTTTCATATGTGGCGATCAACACGGTGATTTCCGTAACCGTAGCGTTACCGGCGGCGTACGCTTTTTCGCGTTATCGTTTCATTGGCGACAAGCACTTGTTTTTCTGGTTGTTGACCAACCGTATGGCGCCGCCGGCGGTATTTCTGCTGCCGTTTTTCCAGCTCTATTCGGCCGTCGGCCTGTTCGATACCCCTCTGGCAGTCGCCCTGGCGCACTGCCTGTTTACGGTGCCGTTGTCTGTGTGGATTCTCGAGGGATTCATGTCGTCGGTACCCCGCTCACTCGATGAGATGGCACGAATCGATGGCCACAGCCTGCCCTACTTCTTCCTGCGGATTTTTCTTCCCACCATCAAAAGCGGGATTGGAGTGACGGTGTTCTTCTGCTTCATGTTCAGCTGGGTGGAGTTGTTGCTGGCGCGGACCCTGACAGGCAGCGCGGCCAAACCGATCGTGGTGGTGATGACTCGGACCGTGAGCGCTTCGGGGATCGACTGGGGGGTGCTGGCCGCGGCAGGCGTGCTGACCATTGTGCCCGGCCTGGCGGTGGTCTGGTTTGTGCGCAAGCACCTGGTGAAGGGTTTTGCCCTCGGGCGTGTGTCATGAACTGGATGGCCTGGACGTTGCCGACGGCCCTGTTCTTCGTCGCGGTGGCAAGTGCTCTTCTCGTCATGATCGTTTGGGAATTGCGCTCGCCAACGCTCACGCGTAGAGGTTTCCTGCCGATGGCGACGACACGGGGTGATCGGTTTTTCATTGCGCTGCTCGCCAGCGCTTTCGCACACATCGCCTGGTTGGCTGTGAGCGATGGACCGGTGCTGATTGCCAGCGGATTGTCCCTGATGGGCGGCTTTGTCTTGATGCGCTGGGGTTAACAGGGTTTCATGGCTTTTTCAGTTGGGGGATGAGTATGCGCGCCACGCTTTACGTTGTTGGCTTGCTGATGTTGGCGGTTGTGGGCGGTGGCTGTGGGAGCGACACCCAGGCCCCTGCAACCTCGGAGGCCGGATTCGATGGTCCCACAGTGGACTATGCCGCCAATGCCGAGCGCTGGGTCGATCAGGAGTTCCAGCCCTCCACCCTTTCCCGTGCCGCACAGCTCGACGAGTTGGCCTGGTTCACCGAGGCCGCTGCGCCGTTCCGGGGACTGCGGATCAGCGTGGTGTCAGAAACCCTCACCACCCATGAGTACGAAGCCACCATCCTCAGCCGGGCTTTCCAGGAAATCACCGGAATAGAAGTGACCCACGATCTGATCCAGGAAGGGGACGTGATCGAGAAACTGCAGACACAGATGCTATCGGGTCGGAACGTTTACGACGCCTATGTGAATGACTCCGATCTGATAGGTACCCACGCCCGCTACGGCTACGTCGTGCCTCTGTCGGATTTCATGAACGGCGAAGGAGCGGATGTAACCTTGCCGACGCTGGACCTGGACGATTTCATTGGCAAGACCTTCACCACAGGGCCGGATGGGAAGCTATACCAGCTGCCGGACCAGCAATTCGCCAATCTCTACTGGTTTCGCTACGACTGGTTTCAGCGGGACGATCTCAGGGCGCGTTTCCGGGAAATCTACGGATACGAACTCGGCGTGCCGGTGAACTGGTCTGCCTATGAAGACATTGCGGAGTTCTTTTCGGTACACGTGCAGACCATCGACGGCGTGCGTGTATACGGTCACATGGATTATGGAAAGAAGGATCCGTCGCTGGGCTGGCGCTTTACAGATGCCTGGTTGTCGATGGCGGGCGCCGGTGATCCAGGCATCCCCAACGGTCTACCCGTCGATGAATGGGGGATCCGGGTGGAGGGTTGTCGACCGGTCGGTGCTTCCGTGGCTCGAGGCGGAGCGGTCAACGGGCCTGCGGCGGTCTATGCCTTGCGAAAGTATATAGAGTGGTTGCAAGCCTACGCGCCTCCGGAAGCATCCGGAATGACATTCTCCGAAGCCGGCCCGGTACCGGCCCAGGGTCGGATCGCGCAACAGATTTTCTGGTACACGACCTTCACGGCCGACATGATCGAGCCGGGATTGCCGGTGGTGAACGAGGACGGAACGCCGAAATGGCGGATGGCTCCATCACCCCATGGGCCGTACTGGACCGAGGGCATGAAGCTCGGCTATCAGGATGCCGGTTCATGGACGTTCCTCTCCAGCACGCCGCTCCAGCGCAGGAAGGCAGCCTGGCTCTACGCTCAATTCGTGGTCGCAAAAACCGTGTCGTTGAAGAAGACGCTGGTCGGATTGACACCGATTCGCGATTCGGACCTGAACTCTGCAGCAATGGCGGAGATTGCCCCGCAGCTGGGTGGGCTTGTGGAATTCTATTTGAGTCCGGCACGCACGGCCTGGACGCCGACCGGTACCAATGTCCCCGATTATCCGAAGCTGGCCCAACTCTGGTGGCCGAATGTGGCCGATGCAGTGAGCGGCAACGTGAGTCCCCAGGAGGCCATGAACGC
>QIDL01000047.1 GCA_003228415.1 Gammaproteobacteria bacterium
CACTGGAACTGTCATCCCGATCCAGAAACCTCCCGAAGCCGAGGTCGCAACAGATCAGACACAATCCGCCAACCAGGTTGAGGAGAGTTACAAGGTGTTGCCGAACGCGGCAGGCACCTTCGCATTGGTAACGATCGGCTCGACAATCTTGATCCTGCTCACCATGCTGACAGCACGACGACTGAACTACCGCCTGCCCGGCATGATTGGATACCTGAACACGTCTGCAAGCGCTGATAGACGCCGCCTGCTCAAGCTGCTCTCTAACGCAGCCCGCGGCAGCGACGGGGTAGCACTGAAACACGCGCTGGTCGACTACCTCTGCGCCGTTTATCAGCTACCAGGCACTCCGGCTCTGGCACGATTTCGTACATACCCCGGCGCCAGAGCTCAACTGGCCGCGCTTGACAAGCAGCTCTACGCCGTGACAGGGGCGCCATCGGTTCCCGAAACAGCGACCACCACAACGGCGAACTCAACGGTATTCGACTCGCGAACACTGCTCACTCTGGCCAAGGCAGCGACAGATCAACACCTCCAGCAGACTCGAACCCCAGCCCTGCCCGAGCTGTATGCCTGAACTGGCAATTGCAGAACGACTCCCTTTTGAGCGCAACCCTCTTCCTATCAAGCTCTCTCTATACCAGACTCTTGGTAACAATTTCATAAACGTCGCTCGACAGTTTGTCGACAGTAGAAATCCGCCCTAGCGTGTTTCGCATCAACAGTCGACGTTCTCCCGCATAGCGACGCCATCGCGTGAGCGGTTTCGCAAGCGACGCCGCCATTTGAGGATTGATGCCATTGAGCTCAATGACGTTGTCTGCGATCAGCTCATAACCGCCACCGTCAATGGCGTGAAAATTCCGTGGGTTGTGGGTGGCGAACAGAGACAGAACCGATCGAACCTTGTTGGGATTCTCGAGCGTGAAGGCAGGATGCTCGAGCAGCATGTCGAGAGTTTTCGAATTGCAGTACCTGCCAGTCGACTGAACCGCGAACCACTGATTGATGACCAGCGCCTGATCCTGCCCCCGATCGTAAAAATCGCGCAGCAGCTCCCTCGAGAGCTCGCTGTCCGACTCGATATTGACCGCGCTGATCAGAATGGCGCGACGATCGGTGAGATTATCCGCCTTTTCATACAAGCCTTTGAGCAACGCCGAAAGCGTCTCCGAATCCAGATCTTCAACCAGATAACCCAGCGCGCAATTCTTCAACGCTCGACGCGACATACTCAACGAGTCAGGTGCGTAAGCCGATTCCAGATCGTTCGCTTCCAGCAAGGTTCGCCACTTGTCCGCCAGTCGGCAGCCAAGCGTGTTCCGGAGTCGATCGCGCGCGCTGCAGATCTGATCCACATCCACCTGATCAACCTGCTCAAACAGATAGTTCTCATCCGGAATCGCCAGCTTGGCCGCCAACAGGAAATTCTCCTCCGCCGTCGCCGAAGTATTGGCTAACGCCTGGTCGAGCAGAGCCTCGTAGAGGTCAACGACTCCCTCTGTGACCGTTGCGGATACTCCCAATTGCTCGATCTCACCCACCAGCATCGTCTGCAACGCATCCCATGCCGAAAAACCATCAGAATCCCAGGTGGCAAGGAAGCTCAAAGAGTCGTTGGAGCGATCAAAGTCCACCTTCACAGGGGCGGTAAACCCGCGCAGGAAACTCACTTCCACCTGTTCGGGCAGATCGGCAAAACGGACCTCGGAAAATTCTGACTTGAGGTGCAGCAGAGCGGTGTCCCCACGGATCTCCAATTCGCTATCGCTCTCACAGGACAGAGTCGAATCCACCAGAGAAACACCCTGATCGTCCAGCAGACCGATGCCGATGGGAATGTGGAAAGGCGCCTTTTCCGGCTGACCAGGCGTCGCAGGGCAACTCTGAGTGATGGATAGCGTCAGCGTCCCGTCGGCTGTCCGAGATGTCACGTGCAGCGACGGGGTACCGGCCTGATCATACCAGCGTTGAAATTGACTCAGGTCCGCGCCCGACGCCTCGGTCATGGCAGCCAGAAAATCCTCGGTGGTCACCGCCTGACCATCGTACCGTTCAAAGTAGAGGTCCGATCCACGACGGAAAGCCGCTGCGCCGACAATGGTATGGACCATTCGAACCACCTCCGCGCCTTTTTCGTAGACGGTCGGAGTATAGAAATTGGAGATCTCGATATAGCTGGCCGGGCGCACCGGATGTGCCAACGGTCCGGCATCCTCGGCGAACTGAACCGAACGCAGCAGATTGACGTCTCCGATACGCTTCACGGTTCGTGAGTTCATGTCTCCGGAAAATTCCGCATCTCGAAATACGGTAAAGCCTTCCTTCAAACTCAACTGAAACCAGTCTCGGCATGTCACTCGATTGCCAGACCAATTGTGAAAATATTCATGGGCAACAACCGCTTCTACTCGAAGATACGATTGGTCGGTTGCAGTCTCCGGTGTCGCCAACACACAAGAGGTATTGAAAATGTTCAACCCCTTATTTTCCATCGCCCCCATGTTGAAGTCATCCACCGCAACGATCATGAACGTGTCGAGATCGTACTCTCGTCCGAATGCTTCTTCGTCCCAACGCATCGAACGCTTGAGCGCCTCCATAGCGTATTCACATTGATCGATATTGTGTGGCTCGGAATAGATTTTCAGCGTCACCGGGCGGCCGGATGCCGTGACAAAAGTGTCTTCCAGCAGCGCCAGGTCGCCCGCAACCAGCGCAAACAGATAACTCGGTTTTGGAAAAGGATCGGACCAGGTGACCTTGTTACGCCCATCATCCAATCTCTCATCGGCAGTCAGATTGCCGTTGGACAGCAATACCGGATACCTGGAATCCGCAATGATGGTCGTCGTGAATACCGAGAGCACGTCAGGGCGGTCCTGATAATAGGTGATCTTACGAAAGCCTTCCGCCTCACACTGGGTACAATACATACCGCTCGATTTGTAAAGACCTTCCAAGGCGGTGTTCTGCTCGGGTCGGATCTTCGTGACTACTGTCACCTGGCATTCGTCTGCAAGTCCGATGAGAGTCAACGAATCGCTATCAAGCCGATACTCATTGCTGCCGAGTTCCCGATCGTCGACGGATACCGACAGCAACTCCACCTCCTGGCCGTCCAATACCAGCTCGCCTGAAGACCCTCGACGCTCGAGACGCATTCGATTAGTCACAACGGTTTCACCGTCACCGATCTCAAATCTCAGATCAGTACTGCAGATATCGTAGTCGGGCGGACGATAGTCTTCGAGGCGAGTTACCGCGAGCTGGTTTGTGGCGTTCAATATCTGGTTCCTGCCTTGTTCAGTTCCGGATTCCGTGGATAGCGATGGACAATTGACGAACTGGCCGCTGTCTAGAACAGTCCCAGTTGGGTACCCTTACGTTGCTGCAGGTCGAACGGTTCATCATCGAGAGTTAGATGAACCTGGTAGCCCGCATGTTGGCGGATGTTCAACGCGCCGCAACTCAACAGCAGATACTGCCCTTTCATGCCGAGCAGATTACCCTCAATCATGCCGCTTGTGAGCTTCAGAGATTCTACTTTGTCGGGCATATCGCTGAAGGGATAGTGAAACCGGTGAACAGACCTGGCACCAATCCAGCGGAGTTCATCCGCCAGACTAAGGCCGGCAGTTTTCAGAAAACGTGCGGTTTCGAGGAGGTCCTGCTCGGGCACGTCGGGGCGCAGCATCTTCCGCCAATCGGTCCGATCAGGCAGCAGCCTGGCGATTTCCACTTCTGCCAGGCCTGCGGCTCTCCGCGTTGGCGCTTCGAGTATCACCAGCGCCTCAATCGCGCCCTGATCCAACCATCGTCCCTGTTCCATGCCTCGGCGGGTGATCCCCACCTTGGTGCCGCTGGTATTGGCCAGATACACCAGATGCGGCTGCATGCAGAACCCGTCTCCCCATTCCGGCTCTCTGCAGGTGCCCAGGTGGTAGTGGCAACGATCCGGACTCATCACGCAAAGATCACAACGAGCCAGCGCTTTGAAGCAGTCATAGCAGTAACCACCCGCGAAACTGCGACGACCCTCTCTATCGCAGTATCGGCAAACGATGCAGCCGTCGAACTCGATCCGGAAGCCGCCACCGATCCGCGCATTGAGCGAAATTTCCGTGCCATCCTTGAAGCGAAAGCCGTAGTCGGCGGGCTGGCCCTCGTCCCCTTGCTCGATCCGCAATCGATCGATCACCCCGGCCCAGGAGTGCCTCCGCGTCGGGTGGCCACTCTGTCTGCCTATCTCCATCAGAATTCGGCCGCCATCAGCCGTGCTGTTTCGGGCCCAGCAGCGCCAGCGAGCCTCCAGCAACAAGGCCCACCCAATGAGCGGCGTTGGCAACATGAAGTCCGAACAGCTCCGTAACGCCGGTGGAAAACAACACCAGAAAAATCAGCAGACTGAATGCGAAACCCGGATGAACGTGCCAGCCTGGTTGGTCCGGGAAGCGACGTTGACTGACCAGCACGTAGCCCAGCAACCCGTAGGCGATCCCGGAGAGTCCGCCAAACACGGGATTGCCGGCAACGGCATACCGACCAAGATTGCTGAGCACTCCGATGACGACTATCGAAAAAGCCAGTTGCTTCGATCCTCGAATCGATTCGACCCGACGACCCAGATCGGTGACTACGGCCACGTTGAATACCAGATGCAAGACGGAGAAATGCAGGAACACGGGGGTAAACCAACGCCACAGTTCGATCGATTCGAGCAGCCCGGCATCGGTGGTGAGGTCTGTCAGGGTCAGCCATCGGGCAACAACGGTCAGCTCACCATCCGCGATCGGCAGGCTGAACGGAAAAATCACTACCGCCAGCACCAGGACTCCGCTAAGCACCGGGAAGCGCAAAGCCGTCTCACGGACCCGCTTCAGCGACAAACCAACTTTCAGCGTAGAGGAACCAGCGTCGGAATTGCGCCTTTCAAGGATAAGCGTGCCTGCGTGCCAGTCGTCGTAGGCCGATCTGACGACCTCGGCAGCTTGACTTTCCGCTACTTCGAGCACTTGTCGACCCCGTTCCTCGAAAATTCGATGTCGGACTCTGACCTGCCAGAGATAGCGGGAAAACAGCGATAGGTCTTCTTCGACCGAGGTCTCGATCACACGCATGAATGAGTTGCAGAAGTGGTAGTAGAATGGAGCTACTAAAGCCGCTATCTCGGGAAGATGCAAGGGCCATGCACGCAGTCGACGAACAGGTCATCACAAAAATCCACGAATGGCTGACCGGCGACAACCCTTGTTGGCTGGCGACCGTCATTGGCACCTGGGGTTCATCGCCTCGTCCGGTCGGATCACTGCTCGGCTGCGACAGTTCCGGCCACATCGTCGGCTCCCTCTCAGGCGGCTGCGTGGAAGACGACTTGTTGGAGAAACTCGTCCGTGGTGAGCTGGCCCGAGATACCGCACAGTTCTTTACCTATGGGGTTAGCGATGAAGAGTCCGAAAAGTTCGGACTGCCCTGTGGTGGGTCGCTGCGCATCGTCATAGAACCGATGCGGCCCGAAGCTTCGTTCAAGAACCACATCGACACCCTCTGTGCTGCTCTTGGGGACCGCCGGCACGTCCGAAGAACCGTCGATCTGTCATCTCGGAGCATGGTCGCCGTCGATGTGGATCACTACGAACCACTTACGTGGGACGAACAGCGACAGACGTTGACACACACCTACGGACCGCAACAACAACTGTTCATTATCGGTGCCGGCACGGTCTCTCAGTACCTGGCAACCATGGCAGTGAGCCTGGACTATGCAATCACAGTATGTGATCCACGCGAACGGATGCTCGAAGATTTCGAAGTCGATGGTGTGAAGCTGGTTTGTGACATGCCCGACGATGCCATAAGAGCCATGGCCAGCGATTCCGGATCGGCGATCGTCGCACTCACCCACGATCCGCGTATCGACGACATGGGCCTCATGGAGGCCTTGAAAACAGAGGCCTTTTACGTAGGAGCTCTTGGCTCGATCCGAACCTCGAAAAACCGCCGCGAACGCCTTCGCGAGCTGGAGGTGAGCGAGGCCGAGCTCGACCGACTGCACGCACCCATTGGCCTGGCAATCGGCAGCAAAACACCGCCGGAAATCGCAATCGCGATACTCGCAGAAATTACTGCGGTGAAATCGAACAGCCGTCAGACAGCGCTGGCCCAACTCGACGCCCTGGGTGCCGGCTGAACACCCTGCCCTGACAACCCACCCTCTATCTTCGGACGATGGTGGCGCCCTGATTCTGGCCGCTGGTTATTCGCGACGATTCGGCGCTGACAAACGCCGCCACCCGCTCGAAGACGGTACACCCATGCTGCTCGCGACGCTGGCCCGCTACCGACCAGTATTTCGACGGCTGGCGGTGGTACTTCGCGCGGACGACGATGAGCTGCACACAGAGGTATCGGCGACCTGCCCCACCGCGCAGATCATAACGACAGACAACGCCCACCTGGGTATGGGCTACTCGCTGGCTAGTGGCATTGGCGCAGTGGACGGCTGGGCTTACGCCTGCATCGGACTGGGTGACATGCCTTACGTTCTGAGCGAATCTCTGGCTCGGTTGTTGAAGGAGTATCTGGAAATTCATCAGAAGCAGCCGGCGAGCATTGTTCAACCGACTGTTGCCGGTCGACGTGGACATCCAATCATCTTTGGTGCTTGTTACTTCGACGAGATGAAAGCCATCCGCACTGATGAAGGTGCCCGCTCGATCCTCGATCGGTACCCCGATCAGCTACGAACGGTGGCGTTGGACGATTCAGGTCTCATCGAAGATCTCGATCGGCCCCGCTGAGAAAGGATGCTTCTGACGGATACCAGGGAGGCTCAGCAGGAACTCCGGATTACTGCCCTCCGAGCCTGCTTGCCCAGTCGAGTTTGCTGCGACACGAATCATAGAAGCTGTGCCCCATCGGATAGAGCAATTTGAGTGGTGTGCCGTATTTTGAGATCACGACCTCGTCACCGGCCGACAACACGAATTCAACCTGTGAGTCACAGCTGATTCTCGCCTGCTGATCGCTCGGTCCGACCGCCACCTTGATCTCGGACTGACCAGGAACGACCAGGGGCCGGGACGTGAGGGTGTGTGGAAACATCGGCACGATGACGATGGCGTCGAGGCTGGGGTGCATGATCGGCCCGCCCGCGGACAACGAATAAGCCGTAGACCCCGTCGGAGAGGCAATGATCACGCCATCAGAACGTTGGTCATAAACAAACTCATTATCCACCCACAAGGCAAACTCCATCATCCTCGACATGCCACCAAGATGGACCACGACATCGTTCAACGCCGGGGACTGTGCAATTTCAGCTCCGTCGCTGAGCACTCTCGCCTGTAGCAGAAAATGATCTTCCTCACGGTATTTCCCGGCCAGCACGTCGGTCAGCGCTACCTCGATCTGTTCGGGTGCGATATCGGCGAGAAAGCCGAGACCGCCTCGATTGATACCAATCACCGGTACTCCAGCATGGGCCAGATCACGCCCGACACCGAGCAAGCTGCCGTCACCTCCAACGACCACGATGAGGTCTGTTCGATCACCGAGCTGCATTCGTGACGCCTTGCCGAATTTTCCGTGATGGCTCGACTCACCATTGCCGAGCAATGCGGCCGTATCGTTTTCGACGACAACTTCGAGCCCGTGTGCCAACAGCGAGCCCAGTACCACATCCAGGCTATCCAGGATGGTTGCTGCACCGG
>QIDL01000042.1 GCA_003228415.1 Gammaproteobacteria bacterium
TTCATCAACGGTTGAATGCCGCCGATGGCGATCAGGTCGCTCATCGTGTGCCGCCCCGCAGGTCGCATATCGGCGAGTACCGGCACGCGCTTGCCGATCCGTGTGAAGTCGTCGATGCTCAGGGGGATCCTTGCTGAGTGGGCAATCGCCAGTAGATGCAGGACGGCGTTGGTCGAGCCTTCCAGCGCGATCGTCAACGTAATGGCATTTTCAAATGCTTCCATGGATAGGATGTCGCTCGGTCTGATACCTTTTTCGATCAGATGGTAGACGGCGGCGCCTGCGCTGAAGCTATCCTGACGCTTGGCATCGGAGACCGCTTCCTGTGCGGAACTGTTGGGTAGTGAAAGACCCAGAGCTTCGATGGCAGATGCCATGGTGTTCGCCGTATACATGCCGCCACAGGATCCGGGACCGGGTATGGCAGTGCTCTCGACTTCCCTGAGTTCGATATCCGACACGGATCCGGCGGCATGACCGCCGACGGCTTCGAAAACCGAGACCACGTCCCGACGCTCCTTGCCTGGCTGAATTGTGCCTCCGTACACGAATACGCTCGGGCGGTTCATTCTAGCCATGGCGATGGCGCAAGCGGGCATATTTTTGTCACAGCCGCCGATCGCGACGAAACCGTCAAAACCCTGGGCGCCTACTACGGTCTCGATGGAATCGGCAATCACCTCGCGAGAAACAAGCGAGTAGCGCATTCCCGGTGTGCCCATGGAAATGCCGTCGGACACGGTAATGGTGTTGAACAGGACACTCTTGCCCCCAGCTTCATCCGCACCCATTCCGGCCGCTTCCGCGAGCGTGTTGATGTGCATGTTACAGGGCGTGACCATGCTCCAGGTCGAGGCGATGCCGATCTGAGGCTTCTTGAAGTCTTCCTCCGTAAAGCCTACGGGATAGAGCATGGCCCGGCTCGGCGCCTGGGCGACGCCGTCAACGATGATGGAGGAATAGGGTCTTTTGTCGATGGTGTTGTCCGTCATGGCATGGATTGTCTGATGATTGAAGGAGTAGTGTCAGCGACAGATACCTATCGGCCGTGTCTGACCAGTTCTTTGATCATGACCTGGGCGTTTCTCTGATAGTTGTACATCTCCTGTTTCGGGGTCGGAAGATCTTCCAGCGAGGCATCGGTGAATGCATGGTCAACAAACCAGTCGCGGGATTGAGTGGTGAGCGCAAACAGCCGCTCAACACCTGCATCAACTGCCTTCTGTTCGGCGGCTTCGAGCAATGAGGCGCCGATACCGGAGTTCCGGTTCCTCAGTGCGGCCGTATCCCGATAAGAAGGATGCACCGCCACACAGGCCAGCTCTGCACAGCCGTCGAATGGATAGACAGCACAACAGCCAACGACATTGTTATCAATATCCGCGACCAGGAAATGATCGATCTCCTCCTCGAGACGGTCACGTGAGCGTCGGACCAGAACGCCCGCTTCTTCCAGAGGTCGAATGACTTCGACGATGCTGCTCACATCTTCCGCGTTGGCCGGGCGAATCAGCGCACCATAGGACTCCCGAATCTGTGTCCCGGCGCCGGCTGCCGTGAAGAGTTCGGTCAGCAAGGCACCATCTTCTGCATAAGAAACAATCTGGCAGCTCCTCACTCCACCTCGGCTGGCTCGCAGGATTGAGCGAAGATGTTGCTCACCGGTTTCGAGATGCCCGTGAAGTTCGACCGGACTCATGATGGATATTCGTTCACCGACCGGGTTTGTCAGTGCCCCGGTTTCGTTGAAGACGATGAGTTTTTCTGCGCCAAGCGCCAACGCGACGTCGGCGGCAAGCTCATCGGCGGCCAGATTGAATACCTGCCCGGATGGTGAATATCCCATTGGAGACAGCATGACCAGCGCGCCGGCTTCCAGGGCTGCGTTCACCCGATCGCTGTGAACTCGCCGGGTACGGCCGGTGAGCAGGTGATCTACGCCATCGACAATGCCAACGGGTCTTGCGGTAATGAAGTTGCCGCTGACAACGGCGATGTCTGTTTCTCGTAGCGGGCTGGTTGGCAGTCCGGTGGAGAACAGCGCTTCCAATCTGGCTCGTTGCTCGCCGAAAATACCCAACAGGGTCGGCAGGTCGGTTTCCCGGGTGATGCGACGGCCGTTGTGAAAGCTGGCTTCCCCCAGCGCCTGGTCGATCTGTTGACGCGCGCCATGGACCACCACGAGACGGACCCCGAGCACGTGTACGAGGGCGAGATCATGAACGACATTGACAAGATTGGCATGTGCCAGCGCACCCCCTTCGAGCAGCACCACAAAGGTCTTGTTGCGATGTTTGCTGATGTAAGGTGTCGAGTCCCGAAACCATTGGGGGTTGGTATCCACGGCCGCTGCGCTACCTGCTGATGTCCTGCTCTAATCTAACAATAATCCTCGACGCAGACCGCCTTCGGTTCGCTCTTCAACGGGCAAACCACGCACCGGCAGGCTGTGAACGGGCCGCGCATTCTACACCATGCTCAGTCTTTCCTGGGATAGGACTGGGATTGGTGCGAGCCTGTCCGAAAAAGCAATAAAAGTGTCAATTAACCGGATTTTATCTGGCTCTGTGACACTCTTCAAAATCCAATTCGAGTGCGGAGGTTGCAAAATAACCAGGCATGCCTTTAACTGGCTGTCCTTGCGGTAAAAGTTGGCTAATCAGGGACTTACGTGGCCACTCCTCTCATTTCACGCGAACCGAAGAAGGCACAGCGTAGTGCTGTTGCGGACGATGTTCCCATGGAAGAGCAGACCGTCGCGGTTGCCGATTCACCGGACGCGATAAACCTGATCGGTGAGCCCGAACTGATTTCCGATTCTCCGAACGAGCCTGGTGTTGAGCCCACCCCCGAGTCCGGCAAGGAACAACCGGACACGCCCAGCCTGGCAGAACGCCTGGAATTTCAGTCAGAACAGCTGCTCGACCCGCCCTCTCTGCTCGATGAGCTGATCAAGGAAGGCTTCATCAGCCAGCGCCAGGCCGAAGACATTCTCATCGCACCGCGAACCAAGAAGGAGCTCTCGCAGCACCCGATGGAGATCGTTGCGGATCGCGAGTATGAGAACCGGTTGAAGCCGGGTCACACGCTGGACCTCGACACCATGACGCTGTGGCTTGCAGACAAAGCCCGACAACCCTATGTCCGCATTGACCCGTTACAGGTCAATGTCAGCGCAGTGACCGAAGTCATGTCTTATGCCTTCGCTCAGCGCCACAACATCCTGGCCATAGAGGTTTCGGATGAAGAGGTGGTGATTGTCAGCGCCCAACCCTATATGTACCAGTGGGAGAACATGCTCACCCAGACCCTCAGGGGTCGGCGCATCAAGCGCATGGTGACGAGCCCGCGCGATATCAGCAAGTACATGCTCGAGTTCTATACCATGGCGCGATCCGTATCGCGCGCCGAGGAAGCAGGATTCGAGGTTTCTGGCGTTGCCAACTTCGAGCAGCTGCTCGAGCTTGGAGAACTGAAGAATCCGGAGGCCAACGATGCGCATGTGGTCAACATCGTGGACTGGCTGCTCAACTATGCTTTCGATCAGCGCGCCAGCGACATTCACATCGAACCGCGGCGCGACAAAGGCCTGATTCGCTTTCGCATCGACGGCGTGTTGCACCATGTTTATGAGCTGCCAGGGGCGGTCAACACCGCGGTCACCAGCCGCTTGAAAATTCTGGGACGCATGGACGTTGCGGAGAAACGTCGCCCTCAGGACGGTCGGGTCAAGACAAAGTCACCGGATGGTGATGAGGTCGAATTACGGTTGTCGACGTTACCTACCGTATTCGGCGAAAAAATGGTCATGCGGATCTTCGATCCGGATGTGTTGTTGCGCAGCTTCCGGGAACTCGGCCTTGGTGGCGAGGACTACAAGAACTGGCACGGAATGATCAGCCAGCCCAATGGCATCGTTCTGGTTACCGGACCCACGGGGTCAGGAAAGACAACCACCCTCTATTCGACGTTGAAGCAATTGGCCACCGACGAGGTGAACGTCTGCACCATCGAAGATCCCATCGAAATGGTGGAACCCGCCTTTAATCAGATGCAGGTGCAAGCCAATATCGGCGTGACTTTTGCGGCAGGAATCCGGTCGCTGTTACGCCAGGATCCGGACATCATCATGATCGGTGAGATTCGCGATCTGGAGACGGCCGAAATGGCGATCCAGGCGGCGCTGACCGGTCACCTGGTGATCTCCACCCTGCACACCAATGACGCGCCTACCGCGGTGACCCGTCTGCTCGATCTGGGGGTGCCCTCCTACATGATCAAGGCGACGGTGCTGGGTATTATGGCTCAGCGCCTGGTCCGGACGTTGTGTCCACACTGCAAGGTGGAAGAGGCAGTGGATGCAGAAGCCTGGAGTCACATGACACGCCCCTTCCGGGCAAAACCGCCGAGCAGACTGTTTGCCCCCGAGGGTTGCCTCGAGTGTCGTGATACCGGCTATCTCGGGCGCATGGGTATCTACGAACTGTTACCGCTGACCGAGAAGGTCGGCGCTCTGATAAAACCAGATGCCGATATTGAAGTCATACGGCGGCAGGGGATCAAGGAAGGCATGCGCACGCTGCGCCTGTCCGGCGCGCAAAAAGTTGGCGCGGGGCTCACCACAATTTCCGAGGTGTTGCGCGTGTCCCCCGCTTCCGAGGGTTGAATACACTCCCCGAGGATCTCCTTACCCGCGGCCGTAAAGGCGCAGCCGAGTTCAAACTGCCCGACGAACATAGTCTGCAGGCGGTCACCCGGGTATTTGCTCTCAGCGACTTCGCTCAATCCGCCGCCCGGCGTCAACGGGCCTGGTTTTTGAATGCCCTCGACGATCACGGTTTTGCCGAACCTCCGGACGAGGCGACTTTTAGAGCGGATGCTTCGAAGACGCTCATGGATGTTTTGACCATGGGCGACCTGCAGCCGGCACTCAGACAGCTACGCCAGCGATATCAACTCTGGGTGGTGTGGAGACATTGCCTCGGTATCGCGACGCTCGAGGAGACAGCCACAAGCTGTTCGCTCATGGCGGACGTCCTGATCGATGCCGCGTTGTCTTGTTTATCGGAATGGTCGATCGCGCAACGCGGTGTCCCTTTGAGCAGCGAGAGCGGAGAACGGCAATCCATGGTGGTGATTGCGCTAGGCAAACTCGGTGCCTACGAGCTGAATCTGTCGTCAGATGTGGATCTGATGTTCTGTTATCCGGAACGAGGCGCACTCGAGAGTGGTGAGCTGAACCAGCAGTTTTTCGTTCGGCTCGGACAACAGCTCATCCAGGCGCTCGATCCGGTCACGGAGGATGGATTCGTGTTTCGGGTAGACATGAGGTTGCGTCCGTATGGCAACAGCGGTCCCCTGGCATTGGATTTTTCCAGTATCGAGGACTACTTCGCAACACAAGGCAGAGACTGGGAACGCTACGCGCTCATGAAGGCGCGGCCTTGTGCGGGTGATCTGAAGGCCGGCGAGCGGCTCCTCGCCGATCTCACACCGTTCGTCTATCGACGCTATCTCGACTTCGGTGCCATTGATGCGCTCAGGACGATGAAAGCAAGACTGGTGGCAGATCGACAACACCCGGATGATGTGAAGCTCGGGCCGGGAGGAATACGAGACGTGGAGTTCAGTGTCCAGATGCAGCAGATGATCTGGGGAGGACGTGAGGCGAGTCTGCGCTCGTCGAAGCTGATGCTGGTTATCGAAACCCTCGAAGAGCTTGGACATCTGACAGCGGATCAGGCCAGAGCACTGGTGGCCGGGTACCGCTTCCTGAGAGATACGGAACACAGCCTGCAGGCGGAGGCGGACCGACAGACCCAACGTTTGCCGGAAAGCGCCCTGGGGCGAATACGCCTGGCCGTGAGTCGAGGATACCCGGACTACCAATCGTTCAAAGTGGCACTGGACGATCATCGGCAGGCAATTACCACCGTGTTCGAAAATCTTCTCAGCCCGCGACCGGTAAGCTCTTCTCTTGGACGCCTGCTCTGGGAGCATCCTCATGACTCAGAGCAACTGGCGGGTTGCGGCTTTTACGATCCGGATGGTGCGGGCGAGCTGCTGAACGGCTTGATCAAGGCACGAGATCGGCCTTCTGTCAGTGCCGAAGCCAGAAATCGGCTCGATGGGCTGATGCCACTTCTGCTCGAAGACATCGTTGCAACCGGCAGCGCCGATCGTGCCCTGTCACGGGTGCTGCCGGTTGTCCGTGCGGTACTCAGGCGTTCTGCGTATCTGGCGCTGCTTTCAGAAAACCCCCATGCACGTGCCCACTTTGTGGAACTCGTCACCATGAGTTTGTGGCTGGGTGAAAATCTCGTGTCCCATCCGGTCTTCTTCGATGCGCTCCTGGACGAACGGCTCCTGACCATCGTGCCGGATCGTAGTGCGCTGACAACGTCGCTCAGCCGCGAGCTTGCCGGGACGGAGAATGACATCGAACAGGCGCTGGAAGTACTGCGGGAGTTCAAAAACCACCACCTGTTCAATGTCGCGCTTGCGGAGCTGCGCGGTACTCTGCCGCTGATGCGGGTGAGCGATGCGCTGACCTTCCTGGCGGAAGCTTTGCTGATCGCGGCGTTGGACATTGCCTGGCGGGATAACCTGGATCGTTTCCCCGAGCATGCCGACGAGCGCCCGTTCATCGTGGTCGGCTATGGCAAACTCGGTGGCATCGAGCTGGGTCCCGGTTCGGACCTCGATCTGGTATTCATCCACGATCTGCCTCCGAGCGCAGGACCGTTCCTTCACCGACTGGCCAGGCGACTTCTGCACGTGCTGACCGTTTCCACCTACAACGGCACCCTGTATGAAATCGATACGCGACTACGCCCCTCGGGGAATGCCGGTACCATGGTTTCGTCGCTCGAGGCGTTCAAGGACTATCAGCAGAACCGGGCTTGGGCCTGGGAGCACCAGGCGCTGGTGCGCGCGCGGGTGGTCGCGGGCGACCCGCAGCTTGGCAGACGCTTTGAGCGATTGCGCCGGGAGTTGCTCCAGCAACCACGGGACGGCCGTATTCTGGGAGAGGAAGTTCAGAAAATGAGAGCCCGGATCAGCGAGCACCACACCGAGGGAAGCACCGAAGATGAAGATCTCAAGCGAGCGAGCGGCGGTATCGTCGACATTGAATTTATGGTGCAATATCTGGTTCTGGCCTTTGCCCACAACTACCCGTCACTGACGGAATATACCGACAACGTCCGAATCCTCGACGAGGTGGCGCGATTGGCGCTTCTGCCGGTGGAGGTCGTTGAGCGGCTCAGGACCGCGTATCTGGGTCTACGGGCCGAGTGGCACCGTGGCGTGCTGGACATTCCTGACAGCGCGCGCGCGGCTCAGACGTTATCGCGCTACCGCGAAGACGTCCGGACAACCTGGAAACTGGTGTTCGACAGCGAAACTGATTAGAGACATGAAGACGGGTAAATCATGGAGAACCTAGCGGATCGCGACGGTTGGATCTGGCAAAACGGCGAACTGGTTCCCTGGCGGGAGGCCAAGGTCCATGTTCTGGCGCATACACTTCACTATGGGGTGGGTGTCTTTGAAGGTGTCCGTGCCTACGCGACTCCCCGTGGCGCTTGCATTTTTCGACTGAACGACCACACGCGACGCTTGTT
Organism: Gammaproteobacteria bacterium; assembly: GCA_003228415.1. Taxonomy (GTDB): domain Bacteria; phylum Pseudomonadota; class Gammaproteobacteria; order Pseudomonadales; family Azotimanducaceae; genus SZUA-309. The sequence goes on from QIDL01000042.1 coordinate 7,626, forward strand.
CAACTCGGCCCACATCCTGGGAATCGACATTCCGTACACAGCCGAGGAAGTGAGTGAGGCCCAGCGACAGACGTTCGCCGCCAAC
>QIDL01000402.1 GCA_003228415.1 Gammaproteobacteria bacterium
TACCGTTGCACCCAGATCCATGATGGCCTGGGTGTAGTCGGCGCCGCGGGTGGCGGGCGTGTGGGTCTCGGCACAAATCCACAGTTCACGGGCGATCGCCGTCAGTCCCGGATAACCGGCCACCGCATGGAAGCGGGCGAGCACGCGTTTTACGTTGCCATCCAGAATCGCAGCGCGACCGCCCTGGGCTATGGCGACGATGGCGCCGGCGGTAGAGCGTCCGACACCGGGCAGGGACTCGAGTCGTTTCACCGACGAGGGCAACTCGCCGTCGAACTCACTGAGAACCTGCTGTGCGGCCTTATGAAGATTGCGGCCGCGGGCGTAGTAGCCGAGCCCGGTCCACTGATGGAGCACCTCATCCTGGTGGGCGGCTGCCAGATCCTTGATGTCCGGAAAGCGGGCCATGAACTTTTCGAAGTAGGGGATCACCGTGGCAACCTGGGTCTGTTGCAGCATGATCTCGGAGACCCAGACCCGGTAGGCGCTGATGTTCTGCCGCCAGGGTAGATCCTGGCGGCCGTGCTGGTCATACCAGTGGAGGAGTCGGGTGGCGAACCAGTCCATGGCAGGAAACGTCGGTCTGACCTCAGTCCTTTGCAGGCTTGCGCTTCAGCGAATCGCCCAGCAGGTCCAGAAGCCCGCGCGCGGCTTCCCGGTATTCTTCCGGCACCTCTTCTTCAATCTTGCGATCTATTTTCTCGCGGATCTCACTGCCTTGTTCCGACGTGAGCACCGCGGCAACGAGATTGCGGGTCGCTTCGGGTTTCACGCCACATTTTGGTTCTTCCAGCGTGCCGCTACAGCTGAGTGGAATCGGCAGACCCAGCAGCACAGGATTGACATCGAAGCCCACAATGTCCGGATTGTCTTCAAAGAGGAATTCCACATCCATATCGAGCGCGTCTGTCAGCGGGTTGTAGACTCCCTGGATCGCCGCGGTCAGGTTGTCCAGCGCAAAGTCCATCTTGTGGTTGGTGCCATTGATCACCCACTCGCCTGTGAGGCGCTGGTAGTCCCACAGATCTGGCCAGTTGGCGATTCGTGCCTGTTCTTGAAACAAGGCGGCCAGTGATAACAACGGTTGCTTGATCTGAGTGATGTCGATCTTGCCCTTGCCGCCGTTGAAGGTGGTGTTGCCCTGGACAGAGTTCACCAGCTCCTGTTCGGTATTGCCGGTCATGGTGATTGCGCCGCTGTAGGCGAGTGGTGCGATCCATTTCAAGCGCTGGTCCAGCCATACCATCAGAGCTTCGCTGTCCGCGCGATCCAGGTCCGGTTCGATTCGCCATTGCACAGGCGTTTTGACCGCGTTGATGTCCATCGTCATGCCCGCGCTGCCACCGAAGAAGTCGGGCAGACGAACGTCCGTTGAGCTGTTACCCCCGTCATTTTCCAGGGTCACCGCCACATCGGTGAAATCTTTCTCTTGCAGGGTAAGCCGATCCAGGTTGCAGGCGCCCGACCAATCCATGCTGCGCCAGATCGAAACAGGAATGATGGCATCGATCGGGTCGGCGGCTTGATCTGTGGTTTTGGCGGTTACCGTCAGATTGCAGGCCCCGCTGGCGTCGGTGGTTTCGAATCGGGTGTCGGTGAGTCGTACGATGTTGGTTGCCGGGTCGAATGCCAGCAGGCCAGCGATTTCCAGAGGCAGCGGCGGCGCGTCACCGGCTGTATGAGTCAGTTGTGCTTCGAATGGAGAAGCAACCCCGGGTCGGAAGTCGGTCAGGCGAAAGGTCTGCAGATGAGTCAGGTTTTCGCCCTGTTTGATCGCGAGATCATTCAATGTCAGTGTCTTGATCTGCCACTGGTCGATATCGCGTGTGCGCACCACGCTCATCAGGTCGATGTTGAGCTTCAGTGAGCCGAGTCGGTATTCGGTTCCTTCGTAGTCGGCACTGATGGTTTTGGCAGATAGCGCCAATGGCGGTATGAGCTGCCAGGACAGATCGCCGTCGATGACCACCGGCACGCCGGTCTGATCGGCGATGATCGATTCGAGCTCGGGCTTGAATCGATTCGCATCCTGCAGCAGGTAAAGGCCGATGCTGGCAGCAACGAACACCAGCAGGACGAGACTCAACAGACTGCGCATCAGCAATCGCAACATGAACGGACATCCTCGATTTTCGAGGGTGCATTATAGAGCGACTCCCCGTCGTTCCGCTGAATCGTCGGAAAAGTTTATGAGCGCTCAGTAATCAGGTGCGATGGGCTCTGAGGCGCTGCGTCGACGGATTTTCAGGCTGCGTAGCGGTTTCGGCCACAGTGGGGCGCCGGAGAGTCGACGACACTGGCGAACGTGATCGTTGAGTGCGCCTTCGGCATCGTCATGGCTGGTAAAAGGCCCTTTCGCCAGATTGCCTCTCACATTGAAATACCAGAGGTCATCTTCACCCTGGTAGATCCGTTCGATATTCATCGGAGTGTGTGCCCACGTACTGCTGTCCTTTAGCCTGGGAAATCACGCGATCCTCGCGCAATCCTCGCAGGAATTTCATCACACTTTGCGGAACTTGATGTATAAACATGTAATGAAAGGAGACGTCGGGTGAGTGTCGAACGCTTTGATCCCAGAGCAATTACACCAGGGTTGAATGCTGCGGTCGTGGCCGAGCTGTTGGTTGCGGCCGAACGATCGGGTGAAGATAACTTCGGGCTGCTGGATGAGCGAATTACCGAGCTGGCTCGGGTGGCGCGGCAGGACGGCGGCAGCGACTGGGTCGCAGTGGCAGAAACACTCGAAGATGCCGATCTCGAAAAACTGATTCGATTGTTCACTGTCGCGGAGCGATTGCCGGGGTGGGAAGCGGGTGCGAAATCCCCCGTGATTCCGCTGGCGCGCCAATTGAAAAAGCGTGGCCGGTATCCAGAAGCGCTGACTGCCTGGATCAAGTCACAAACCGACAACCGGTTTCTCCCGTACGGCAGTTTGATGGATCGGCTCTAATCTGTCGGGGCACTGGAGTATACTTGCGCCGTTTTTTCAGGGTCGTCAGACGATGAGTGAGCAAGCTCCGAGCCCACGTACGGCTTCGGTGAATCGAAATACGCAGGAAACCCGGATCTCCGCGCGAGTGAACCTGGATGGGAGCGGTGCCACGATGCTGGAGACCGGTTTGCCGTTCTTTGAGCACATGCTCACTCAGATTGCCCGCCACGGGCTGATCGACCTGGAGATCAAAGCAGCCGGCGATCTGGCGGTGGACGCCCACCATACCGTCGAAGATGTGGGCATCGTGCTGGGACAAGCGGTGGCAAAGGCCGCCGGTGACAAGCAGGGTATCACTCGTTATGGCCACGCCTATGTGCCGCTCGATGAAGCGTTATCCCGTGTGGTGGTGGACTTTTCCGGTCGGCCGGGCCTCGTCTACCGGGTCGACTATGTGCGTGACAGAGTCGGCGATTTCGATGTGGACCTGCTTCGGGAATTTTTCCAGGGCTTTGTGAATCATGCCCATCTGACACTGCATGCGGAGAATCTGCGAGGGGATAACGCGCACCATCAGGCAGAAACCCTGTTCAAGGCCTTTGGCCGGGCCTTGCGTATGGCGCTCACCGCGGATGCACGAATGGCCGGTCAGATCCCGTCTACCAAGGGCAGTCTATAAACCATGTTGCTGGTGCCTGCCATCGATCTGAAAGATGGTCGCTGCGTGCGTTTGAAGCAGGGTCGGATGGACGAGGTCACGGTATTTTCCGATGATCCGGTGGCCATGGCTCGACACTGGGCGCAGCAGGGTTGCAGACGCTTGCACCTGGTGGATCTCGATGGCGCCTTAGCGGGTCAGCCCAGGAATCGGGAGCTGATACACGCCATCGCCGAGGCAATGGGCGAGGTGCCCGTGCAGATAGGGGGCGGTATTCGTGATCTGGAAACCATCGGCGCCTATCTGGAGGCGGGAGTCTCCCAGGCGATTGTTGGTACCCGGGCGATTGAAGAGCCGGAGTTTCTCGCACAGGCGGCGGCGGCTTTCCCGGGGTGCGTGATCCTCGGCCTCGATGCCCGGGACGGGTTGCTGGCCGTTCACGGCTGGGATGACACCTCGACAATGGAGGCGGTGCGCTTTGCCAGTGACGCTTCCGGGTTGGATCTTGCCGGCATTGTTTATACCGACATCAGCCGCGACGGCATGCTGACGGGGGTCAACGTCGAGGCCACCGTGGCACTTGCCGAGGCGACAGTTCTGCCGGTGATTGCTTCAGGAGGGGTGACCAGCCTCGAAGACATCGGCGCCCTCAAGCGTGCATTTGCAGCCTCATCGGGCACTCTGATGGGCGCCATTACTGGCCGGGCGATATACTCGGGGACTCTGGAGTTCCGTGCAGGGCAAGCGTTGTTCGATCAGGCGGCTTGAATTCTCCGGACTTTTTGATTTTGGCGGTGGCAGCGGCACGGCCGTCACCGACCAGTTGGCTCAGGGTAATCAGGTGTATGTCCCCAGGAAGTGCGCCGAGGCGTGCCTCGAGAAATTCCAGAGTCCTCCGATGCGGATGCGCAATGATCACCGCGTGGCCCTTACGCCGGGCAATCTGCAAGCCGCGTTGAAAAGCGGCATTCATGAATTCGGCGGTCTGGACGTGGTCAAGAAACACGTCCCTCCGTATCGCAGGTACCTGCCAGTCTCTGGCGGTGGATTCGGCGACCGTATTCGGCGTGGTACGACTGTCCAGAAAGAACAGGCCCCGTTTGGCGATGCTCGCCATCAGCCAGTCCATGGGTACCCGCTGGGCGGTGAGCAGACTGCCGGTGTGATTGCTGACGCCGGTTGCCCGAGGCAGGCGTGCCAGCGAGGCGCTGAATTCCCGATCGAATCGGTCGGCCGACATGGCCAGCTGTAATGTGCCGGGTTCGGTCCACCTGGGCTTAAGGGGTTCCATCGGTTGGTGCAGGATAATCTCCCGACCCGCTTGCGTTGCGGCCGCGGCGATCGATTGGGCGTGTGGGGCGAAGGGCAACAGGCCCAGGGTCAGTTCCACCGGCATATCGAGAACTCGCTCCGCGCGACTCAGGTTGTAGCCCATATCATCGATGACGATGGCCAGTTCGGCGGCGTCGGAACGGAGGGGTAACAAGTAGATCAACGATGTGATCAACGCCAGTTGCAGAACTTTGAGAGGACGACCGGCTATGGTGTTCTCGCGGAAAGCCAGCGGACGTGGTAAAGAATGCCCGGAGCAGGACACTAGAGGCGGGCGTGCAGCCCCTCCACGGGCGCGGCGTCTTTCAGCATTGAAAGCGCTTTATCCAGCAGAGCCGAGTCGTCGCGACCATCAGAGGACTCGAAGGCAACGTCTGGTTCGATACCTATTTTGTGAATCGAGCGGCCGTTTGGCGTGTAGTAGTAGGCAGTGGTGAGCTTGATGGCGCGATCGCCAGTCAGGGGCATCACTGACTGCACCGAGCCCTTGCCATAGCTCCTGGACCCGAGTAGTTGTGCCCGGGCATGATCCTGCAATGCGCCAGCGACAATCTCGGCGGCGGACGCGGATCCTGCATTGATGAGTATCACGATGGGCTTGCCGTCGAGCGCGTCCCGACCGGATGCCCGGTACTTCAGATGGCTCGATGGCAAACGGCCTTCGGTATAAACGATCAGGCCATCTTTCAAAAACACATCGGCTACCGCCACGGAAGCCTGCAGCACGCCGCCCGGATTGTTTCTGAGATCCAATACCAGCCCGTCGAGGCCGGCATCGGTTTCCGCCTCGAGATCCTTCAGCACGCCGCTGAACTCTTCGCCGGTGTTGGACTGAAATTGTGATATGCGGATGTAGCCGTAACCGGGTTCGATCATGCGTCCTCTGACGCTGGCAATTTTGATCTGGGCCCGGGTGAGTTTCAGATCGAATGGTTCGGATTCGTTTGAGCGCCGAACACGCATGTCAACGGATGTGCCGGGTTCGCCGCGCAACAGCTCCACCACCTCGATCAGCTTGCGTCCGCGCAACGACTCACTGTCGAGTTCAATGATCCTGTCGCCCGGTTGTAACCCCGCCCGGCTCGCAGGGGTGTTGTCCAGCGGCGCGATCACCGTGAAATAGTCTTCGACCAGACCGAGTTCGATACCGACACCGCCGAAACGACCCTGAGTTTCTTCCTGCAGATCATCGAACTCCGATGGATCAAGATAGTTGGAGTGACCGTCCAGGTTGTCGAGCATCCCGTGTAGCGCGTTACTCACCAGGTCGTTTTTATCGACTTCGTCAACATAGGACGAATGCACTCGATTGAGCACCTCGTCGAATGTCAGGGCCTCAACGCTCTCACCCCGATGGTCGAACCAGACCCGATAGCCGGTAATGCCAAGCGTAATGCCACTGACCATGCTCACAACGATGCCGACCAGGGTAATAGGGCGAAGATTCATAGTTCGAAGTGTCGCAGTTTGCTTGCTGACTGGCCAGATGGCGTTCGTGTCCTGCCTCACAAATAACCTACATATTCAGGCTATTTGTGAGGCAGGACACTAGCGCCGTTGCAGCCATCCTATCGGATCTCGTGCGACCCCTTTTTGACGTACTTCAAAGTACAGGCCACTCATTCTCTGACCGCCGCTTTTTCCGGCCCTGGCGACGACTTCGCCGCTTTCCGCCCATTCTCCAACGGTTTTCAGCAGCACGTCCGCGTGTCCATAGAGCGTCATGAAGCCGCCGCCATGGTCGATGATGGTCAAGAGTCCAAATCCACGCAACCAGTTGGCGAAGACCACGCGACCCCGAAAAACGGATTTCACCGTGGTACCTTCGTCCGCGGCAATCAGCATGCCGTGCCAGGTGAGACGTCCGTTGGCGCGGGATTGGCCGAAGGCGTTGGTCACCCGACCTTGGAGCGGCCAGGGCAGGCTGCCCTTGCGGGCGACAAAACCTCGGCCATCGAGATCCGAAGCGCGTCGCTGCAGTTCCGCGAAAAGTGCCTCGAGCCGGGATCGGTCGGCTTCGAGGCGTCTTCGCTCACCGGATTTTCCTTCCAGTTCCTGATCGAGTTCGGCGATCAAACTCTTTCGTGTCTCACGTTCCCGGACCAGGGCCAGTCGCTGCTGGATGAGGGACTGTCGTTTGCCCTGCTGCTGCTGCTGGCGGGTTTCCAGCCGAAAGCGGTTGTCTGCCAGATCATCCAGGGTCTTGCGAAAATCATCGAGCACCGCGAGGCGGGCCCTGGTGAAGTAACGGTGATAGCGTGAGATGCGCTCGAAGGTTTCCGGAGATTCCTGGTTGAGCAGCAGCTTTACAAAGTCCTGCCCGGTCATGCGATAGCTGGCAGCCAGGTGCTCGCCGATACGTTGTGCCTGATCCTTACGGCGGTTTTCGAGGTCCTGCTGCTTGGAGGTGAGGGTCTCGAGATCGGCCTCGATGGCCTTGAGCTCTCCGACGGTCTGTTCCACAGCCCGGGCAACACCGGCTACCTCCTGGTCTTTGCTCTGAACATCCTTTTCCCAGCGCACGCGCTGCTTTTCGGCGTCATCTATCCAGCGGTCGAGCGCATTGAGTCGCTTCACCACCTTGTTGAGTGCCTTTTTCGTTTGTGCCGGGTCGCCGAGTTCGGCGGCCGCTGCGGCTGAAAGGTCGGTCGGCAGGATCGGGACCGTCAGCAGGATGGCTGTCAGGTACGCAGCGAACAGCGGGATATCCAGGAGTTTTTTGAGTCGGTTCAAGCGCTCTGCTGGGCTCGGATGATCGCGAGGGATTTTCCGGTC
>QIDL01000114.1 GCA_003228415.1 Gammaproteobacteria bacterium
GTCTTCCGGGGTGAGTGCAACAGGCAGATGGAAAAAAGTTGGAATTCCGGACTTCGAGCTACCACCGGAGAAACGTTGGATGTTGATTGGGCCGGGTGCCCGCTTATCCTCGCTCATGTCCCGTGGTTCTTTCCAGATGTCTATGGTCGGATCGTCCGCGTTCAGCGGAATCCAGCGCTCGGGAACGGGCTCTTCTTCGGCGCCGGCAGCCAGCGGTACAAGGCAGAACGACACCAGGCACACCAACACAGCAAACATATTCATCAACACACCCTTCAGACGTTACGTTGTCGACCGCTCTTCAACATCGGATTACCGGCAGGTTGATAAGTCAGTACCATCGCCCGACGTGGCCGATCGGATCGATTCGGCAACGATCCATGAACCGAATGAGGATGGAAGAAAACCAGTGAACCTGCGGGAACTTCCATGGCCACCTGCTGGGACTCATCGAAGCATTCCGGGTCGGTATAAAATCCGCCAAGCTGGGTGCTGTCGGCAATGCCAGGAAAGCACCCTTCTGTGTGGCTGCCCCGCACCACCCGCAGGCAACCATTTTCAACAGAGGCATCATCGAAGGTCACCAGGACGTTGGGTAAGCGATCTACATGACTGCAATCGTGAACCCAGTAGGGCGAATCCTGATGCCAGCGAAATGCCGATCCTTCGTGCGGGCGTTTCAGATTCAGCTTATCGGTCCAGAGCGCGACTTCATCGGTACCCACCAGACCGCGCATCGGCTCCACGATCCGAGCGTCATCCACCAGAGCATCCAGCCGGGACTCCAGCTCGTGCACCGGTTCGATCACACGAACGGTCTCACTGTCTGGAGAGTGCTCGAATTGAACCGTCACGTGTCCCGCATCGACAAAACGCTTACCGTCCAGCAGGTAGGTTTTCCCGGTCTGGCAGAGGTCTGCGGCTTTTGTCACCGCACGTTCGGCAGCGTCGCGGAATTCTGCGACTTCGCTACTTCCAAATACCCGTTCCCGGATCAGAAAGCCGTCCCGGTGATAGCGGCCGAGTTCGCAGTCGGTGAGTTCAAACGTCATGGAAACCTGCCATTAGTCCGCATCTACCCGATTGTCTCCCATCCAGCGAGCTGCTAGCTTGATATGTTTACACAACCAGAGCAAGGACCATCCTTGTCCCAGCAGCGCTTATCCGCCGTGCCGCTCTTCCTGCTACTGATGATCCCGCCGTCATCGATCGCAGCACAGGCACTGGTCGCCACAGCCACCAATTTTACCAATGCGGCCGAGTACCTTTCGGCCGCCTTCGAAGCATCGAGCGAGCATCGAATTCTCATCACCTCTGGATCAACCGGTAAGCTCTACGCACAGATCATGCGTGGAGCGCCATTCGATATTCTGCTGGCCGCCGATCAGCGTCGGCCGGAGTTGTTGGAACAAGGTGGCGGTGCCATCGCAGGCAGCCGTTTTACCTATGCCATCGGCCGTCTGGTGCTGTGGGCGCCGCGCGCCGGAACCGTCGGCGAAGAGAGAGGCATGGGAGCTCTGAGGGAGGCTCGACGACTCGCCATGGCCAACCCCGATCTCGCCCCGTATGGGGCCGCAGCAATGGAAGCGTTGATCCGAGCCGGCCTCGAAGAAGTGCTTCGAGCCAGGATCGTGATGGGTGAAAACGTCGCCCAGGCCTACGCCATGGTTGCCAGCGGCAACGCGGACATGGGCCTGGTGGCGCTGTCACTGATCAAGAATCGGGTCAATTCCGACAACTGGTGGCTGCTGTCGCCAACGTTATACGATCCGATCCGCCAGGACGCGGTGCTGCTCACCCACGGCGAGATCAACCCGGCCGCCCTGGCATTTCTGGACTATCTGAAGACCGCGGAAGCGCGGGCCCTGATCGAGCGATTGGGTTTCAGTACCATCAACGATGATTGATCTCACCCCACTCTGGCTGACCCTGCATCTGGCGTTTGTGACAACGGTCATCCTGCTGGGACTGGGTACACCCATCGCCTGGTGGCTCGCCAGGACTCGATCACCACTCAAGGTGCCGATAGAAGCGCTGACCGCACTACCACTGGTATTGCCTCCCACCGTGCTGGGATTCTATCTACTCATCCTGATGAGCCCGAGTTCTACTCTGGGGAGTTTCTGGGTCAGCATCACCGGGGAAGCTCTGACATTTTCCTTTTCCGGACTGGTGGTGGCGTCGGTGATCTACTCCCTGCCCTTTATGGTACAACCACTGGCAAGGGCCTTCGAGTCGGTCGGTCACGAACCTCTGGAAGCGGCCGCAAGTCTCAGAGCCTCTCCGCTGGACACCTTTTTCTCGGTGGTCGTCCCGCTCTGCAGTCGAGGATTCCTGAGTGCGATCGTGCTGACATTCGTGCACACCATAGGCGAGTTCGGTGTGGTGCTGATGGTGGGCGGCAACATTCCCGGTCAAACCAAGGTGATCTCCATCGCGATCTACGAACACGTGGAGACGCTGCGCTACGACGATGCCCATCTGCTATCGCTGGGACTGGTGCTGTTCGCGTTTGTTGCCCTGTTGATAACTTATGGTTTCAATCGGAGATCAAACGGTCCGAACCGGGGAGCGTCCCGCCATGTCGGTTGATGTTCTCGACCTCAACGCGCGAGTGAGATTGTCGGACTTCGAGCTGGTCATCGATGAATCGTTGGAGCTCAGCGGGGTGACGGCCGTCTTTGGTCCCAGCGGTAGCGGTAAAAGCACGTTGCTGCGGACCATCGCAGGATTCGAACAACCCCAGACGGGCTCAATCTCCTGCGCGGGGGAGGTCTGGTTCGACTCGGCAGGCGGTATAAACGTTCCACCTCATCGGCGATCGGTGGGCTATATGTTTCAGGATGCTCGGCTGTTTTCTCATCTTGATGTCGACGGCAACCTGAAATTCGCGCAGAAACGCCGTGGCAGCATCGACAATCTGACAGTCGAACACGTGGTTGACGTTCTCGACCTGGGTGCTCTACTCGAGCGCTCGGTCGACGCGCTTTCTGGTGGAGAGCGTCAGCGAGTGGCGTTGGGACGCACTCTTCTCACCGTCCCGCGTCTGCTGCTACTCGACGAGCCTCTTTCCGCCCTCGATCAGGCTCGCAAGGAAGACATTCTGCCTTACCTGGAAAACCTGCCTCGCGAGTTCAATATTCCGACGCTATACGTCAGCCACGACATCGACGAGGTCGCGCACCTGGCCGACCGGATGGTGGTGCTGGCAAACGGCTCTGTCAAAGCCCAGGGGCAAACCGCCGCAATACTGGAGCGCTTTGACCTGGAGCCCTATACCGGCCGATTCGAAGCCGGTGTACTGGTCGAAGGGGAAGTCACCAGCCATGACGATCGTCTGCATCTGACCCGGGTCGACCTGCACGGCGCCACCCTGACCATACCCATGGCTGCCGATGCGCCCGTTGGCGAACGGGTTCGCCTCAGAATTCGGGCCCGCGACGTGGCCATCGCAACCCGGCCTCCGCAAGGACTCAGTATCCGCAACGTGCTGCCGGGCACCCTGTTGAAAATCGTCATCGAACCTGAAAACGGCACGGCACAAACCATCATCGACGTGGGTGGCCCGCGCATTCGAGCCCGACTGACGCTCGCCGCCGTGGAAGATCTCAATCTCAGGGAAGGGCTACCCGTTTATGCGCTGATTAAAAGTATCAGTCTCGATTCACTCGGAAATTCCTGATTCCCGAGCGTGCCACTGAAGCCGCACCTGCCCAGGTGGAAGTAACCGCCTGATCGCTTCAAACTCGCCGGGGACGAAAGAGATTTATTGAACTAGGCATCATGTTTTGACCTGTCCCATCCTCAACGATCATGGGTTACCGTGATCGTTGAGTCAACAAAGTGGCAGAGCTACATTGAGGAGGGACAGGTGAAGGAAGAGTTTGGCGAAGAAACAGCGGCAACCGAAGCGTTCGGCATGGTAAGTGGAGCGCGGCTGCCTGATGCGGATGGGTAGAGGCAACGAGAGCGCTATGCAGGGTACGTGGGCCTGGATGTCCACAAGGAGACGATTGCTGTGGCAGTGGCGTATGCGGGTCGAGACAAGCCGGTTTATAAGGGCGAGATCAAGAACACTCCAAGAACGGTCGCCCGCGTGGGGCGTAAGCTGAGTGTGGATGGGGAGCTATTTTTGTTCTGCTACGAGGCGGGGCCGTGCTTCTATGGACTATATCGACAGATTCTGGATATGGGCCACGATTGCGATGTGGTGGCTCCGCCGCAGGGTGAGCGGATCAAAACGGATCGGCGAGATGCGCCGAGGTTGTCAAGGCTGCTGCGGGCGGGAGAATTACGTCGAGTCTGGGTTCCTGACGAAGACCAGGAGGCGATGCGCGATCTGTGCCGATGTCGCGGGGAATTCAAAGCCCAGGAGCTCAAGGTCCGCCAGCAATTGAATGCGTTTGTGTTGCGCCATGGTCACCACTGGCCCTGGGGTAAGAGTCGTTGGACGCTGGCGCACTATGGGTGGCTTGAAGGGATATCGTTCACCCATCCGTGGCAACAGCAGGTACTGGATGAATATCTGGCGGCTGTTCGGGCTGCGACCGAGCGGGTAAAAGATCTGGCTCAGGCATTGGATCGGGCACTGCCGGCCTGGTCACTGGCGCCGGTGGTGGCCAGTTTCATGGCGCTACGGGGTGTAGATCAGTTAGCCACGAATACCATCCTGTCGGAACTGGGGGATAGTAAGTCGGTTCGAATCACCCAGGCAGTTGATGGGTTACCTGGGACTGGTGCAATTGTGATATCACTTTGCTATCACTAAATGGAGACATAATTGAACAAAGCATCAAAGCGTTGACTCCTTCCGTAGTTTCAGATGATATCCATACGCGTTTATCAAAATGTCAAGCAACCGCGAAAAACAATTTAGACGCTCAACTGAAAGGTCAGCTTACGGAAAATCCTAATTAAGAAACTAAGGAAATAACACAATGAAGAAGAAGATCCACAAGATCTCCTTTCTGGTTAGCTTAACGCTGTTGGTGCTCACATACTATGTTTCTGCCGCGGAGGGTACAGGATCCGCGCAAGGGGACGACCCTACAAAAAAAGAAAAAGAAGCGGCCAGAGAACAATCAAAAATCGATTCTAAAGAATCGAAAGCTAAGCATAAACACGCCAAGGCCTTGTCAAAAATGGAAGGTCTAGAAGGTTTCGATATCGAGCAATATAAGCAACATGAAGATCTAAGATTCTACGGGAAACGCATCGCCAAAATTGATGCTCTAATCGCGGAGGGGGACGCTAAAAGTATAGTTGAATCTGTATTAGCCGATCTTGAAATCGCAGAATCGGCGGAAGGAACAGAGATTGTTATTTGGAGAGAGGGATCCTTTGAGAAGAAGTCACTTGTCGGATGTCCAGACGATCCAGTTGAGCGTGAGAAATACGATGAATGTTTCGATGACGGCAAGAGGGTACGTTCAATTGGATGGACACATAAGATCGACGATATTCAAATAGATACATCTGGCGGTCAATTGGAAATCGATGAAGATGGAACCGTTCTCAATTTTCGAAGCACCATATTTGATTTAACAGAAGCTCCTACCTGGACAATTTCGCGAGAGGAGGCGGAATTCCGTGCGATTGAACAGGTTCGAATGGAATTCAATGCCCCGAATATCGAAGCTAATACAGCCTATAAAGGCAAAAAATTAGGAAGACACTATTCCATTGATGATGACCTTCAGTTGATCTCTTATTGGGAGATTGCCGTACAAATCGTTGCTCCGGAAAGATTACGCGGAGCGATGATCCATGTTCGAATAGATGGTGTAACCGGCGAAGCCACGGTGATGGACTACAATGAATATACGGATGTATGCACGAACGTTTCTCAGATTTAACCAACTTGCACTGATTATCTTTTGGTGGTTCAAGGCGAGGTAGTTATCAATTGGCAAGTCACAGAAATCATTCAGAATAACGCATGTGTAGGTGCTCCTACCTTATGTGCAGCCGATTGGGTCGAAAAACCTCTCAACACCGTCAACGCAGTTAAGGCATGGATCAATACGAAAACAGGAAACTCCATATCTGATCCCAATATCATGGCAAATGGTGCCTATTTACCCGCAGTTCCAACTCCCGAACTCCCTAGCGTTTCTAACGGATATGATGGGCCTGTATATAACAGAGGAACTGAAACTTTATTCTTTCCGTCGCCCTCCGAAAACAATTCTGTATTCAAAACCAACGAAAACCTCAGCGAATCAACTGAGATTGTTGCTCATGAATATGCACATCATGTGCAGAATAAGTTGAATTCAGGATTGGAAGCCGCGAAGGCTTCCTCGAATGCAAATCAAGAACGTTGGGCGCGTGCGATCGGTGGCGAAGGAAGCGCCGATGTCATTGCAGCTTTATACGAGAAATCCATCGGCCGCCCAGATTCTGATGCATGGAAGATTATGGATGATGTATTGAAATCAAGTCAATTAAGCCTTGTCCGGGATGGAACTGCGATGCTCGATTGGGACGATTGGTCAAATGGCAGCGCAAATACGGTATTCCACGACAACGGAAAAATTCTGTTGAATATGTTCTATAGGATGCAGCAAGCTGGCGCGACAAATGATCAACTTATAAAGTTGGTTGTTGACATGATCAAAACCATTAACATTACAACTGATTACAATGAAAGCAAATTTAAGACCTTCTTGGATACATTGGTTGCTGGAGCTATGCAAACCATTCTAGATATGGTTTGGGATGAAATGGTTGGCAGTGGCGGAGGAGGAGGTGGTGGTGTTCCTAGTGCTCCAGGAAATTTCACAACAATTCAATTCGTCGGTTGTAACGTCTATGGACAAACGGTCGATTATGTCAACTGGTCTGATGTAAGCGGGGCAGATTACTACAAAATTTATTGGAGCAATTCACAATCAATGTCAAACCCGGTCCACACGAGTTCTCCGACCACGTCTTGGAGTTACGTTTGGACAAGTCTTTACACAGTCTGGGCAGTTAAGGCTTGCAACGAAAACGGCTGCAGTAACTTCGGACCGACATATCTACAGATCTATCACTGGTCGTGTCAACAATATTGATAGGTAGATGTGATTGAACCAGCAACACGTATTTGGTGACTGTGTTGATAAAGCAAAAATCGCACAGTTTTGTTGTGCGACATTTTTCGCCTATTCAATCTGAGCAAAAGTAGGCGCGCACAGCGAAACTGCCATGATGGCAATTAGTCATTTCATGGGTTTTTAGATCCGGTTGAGCATATTGTCCGGTAGTGAATCCCGGCTGTTGAAAAACATCCGGGCGATGAGATTCATTGTTTCCAGCTTGGATTTCGACATCATCATCACCATTTTGCAGCGTACATAGCTCATCGTAGCTGTCAGTTAACCAGACGCCATTTGTACGGCAGCCGGTGGCTGCTGTTCCGAGGTAAGCGTTCATTCTGCACCGTTGTACCGCGTGTTTTGATATCGATTTATGGTGCTGGCTCAAAAAGAGGAGTTAAGCGATGCAGGAATCCAAAGGGCAGCCAATCACTCAGTATCCCGGACGGCGAACGGCGGCACAATGGCAGATGGTCGTTGCCGCCCAGCAGGACAGCGGTCTTTCGCAACGAGAGTACTGTGAACGTGAGGGTATTTCCCTGAGCTCGTTCAGTCACTGGCGCCGGAAGTTGAACGGGAAGAGGGTGGCTCAAGC
>QIDL01000555.1 GCA_003228415.1 Gammaproteobacteria bacterium
CTGGACGTTCTGAAGCAGTTCATCGAGTGTGTCCGCCTCGTTGACGACCAGATCGTCCACAGGTGCGGTGGCTTCCTGAGCCTCCTGGGCGTTCGCTGCACCCATCCAGGCCAGCAGCAGTGCAAAGAGGAGACCACGAAGTACGATAGTATTTGTCATTTCGATCGTTTTCATTGTGCTGCCTCCGGTCCGACTACCGGGAGGGTCAGCATGTCGTAGGTCAATTGCTGTCGGGCCATGCGAATGCCGTTCTGCACAGATGTTTTGTAGATGTCGTCGACGGGCTCCCACTGCTTCGTGCCGGGATTGTAACGGCCGGTTTCAGCCCCATCCGGCGTCTGATACATGAGCGCGACCCGGCCCATCTGCAGAACGTCGACCTTGCGTTCGGTCCCGCCGATGTTGATCGTGTCGCCGTAGGCGGCGATGGTTCTGCCGTATTCATTCTCGATCTGATAGGCGCGGAGGATCTGACTGAGCTTCTCTGACACCGCCACATCCGCTCGGTCCATCATCTCGCGGAGCGTTTCGAGGCGATTGCTTCGCTCTGACATCAGAAACGGCAGATCCAACCGGACGAACTGCTCGATGCCGTCGATCATTCTCAGCATCAACGGCGTGATCTGACGCTCGATGAGCGTCACATCGTCGATGGACTGGCTCAACGTCGAAATCTCGCCTTCCTGATTGGAGATCTGCTTTTCGAGCTGTCGGTTGTATACCCTCAACCCCTCGATCTCTTTGAGGACGGTCTTGTACTCGCTGAGCAACTGGCGCCTCTCCTCCGTGAGCGCATCGATCTTTGACTGTGACTGACGCGCTTGTGAATTCAGCTGCTCAGCCACCGCAAAAATATCATTCAACGTTGCAGCCGAGGCCGTGCCACCAAGAACGGCAGCCACTGCGATGAGCAGCGATGCTACAAACCTGTTCCGTTGTTTATTCATTCGACTTCCTACCGGATTATTAGGTTTTACGGTTAACAGTTCTATCTAAAAGTCAGGTTATCTCTCTTGTCTTCTGGTCATCTGTCGGACTTTCATGTGTCCTACACGCGTGGCTACAGAACCAGTTCATTCGTCTCTCAAGCTGCCAAAACGCGCCAACCCGAGCCACCTCGGATTCCACATACGGCAAGTGCGCGCAAATACGCCATTTCCGACGTCCGGCTAGGCTCGTTTTATCTGGCTGGATCACAGCCATGCGGGCAAAAGCGTCTAACATACTGCGCTTAGCTATGCCCCACCCCTGTTTAGTTCCCGAAGGATTAACAAACACCCGGAGGAAGTCAAGCTTGACCCCCCACCCCTGCCCCCCACCAGAGGCACCGTCGCCAACGCGCGCCCACCAGGCAGGTCTCCGGCAGCACAGTATCCTTACAGGTGTTGGCCGAAGAATTCCAAGGTCCGTGACCCTGCCAGCGTCGCGGCGTCGGCGTTGTAACTAGTACGATGGTTGCAGTTGAAGCCGTGGTCTGCCGCGTAGACGAACACGTCGACATCGGGCTGCGCGGCCTTGATCTTCTCTACGTCCGACAGCGGGATATGCGCGTCGAGTTCGCCGAAGTGCATGATTACCGGGCACCTGGCGCTGCGATCCACCTCGCCCGCCACACCGCCACCATAATAGGCGGATGCCGCGCTCACTCCATCGAGATCACAGGCCGTCAGCCAGGTGAGCAGACCACCAAAGCAAAAGCCCACGACCCCCACCCGCCCATGCACGGAAGCTGCCTCGATCGTCGCCTGGATGTCCTGCAGGCAGAGATCGCGATCGAGCTTCTGAAAGGCCAGGTCGATGCCTTTGCCCATATCCGCCTCTTCGTAACCAAGCTCGATGTCGCGTTCGATGCGATCGAAGATTTGCGGCGCAATGGCGAAGTAACCGGCTTCCGCGTATCCATCCACCACCTCCCGAATGTGCACATTGACACCGAAGATTTCCTGAATGACAACTACGGCGCCTTTGGCCCCTGCCTCCGGCCCGGCCTGATATGCGCCGAGGCTGAAGCCGTCGAGGGATCGAATCTGTGTTTGCTGTCCCATTTGCCTCGTTCCTTGTATTTTAAAAAAGGAGGGTACTTCGAAAATGAGGCGACACAATAGCGAATCCTGAGTTTCGGTCAAAGCCGGTGAGATCGGTCTCTGTAAACTAGGGTCCCTGGAATCAGTGCGTGCTGGCGTGTCACGAAACTGTAACAATTGGTCCGCACAATACGGCCTTCTCATTGATGAGGGTGGACAGTGGCAGTCACTGTCGAGCGAATGCAGTTAACGGCATGCAGTTGTCACAATCGGCCGCTGTGGCTCTCCAGCTAGCGGATTTCAGGTCAACCGAGATGGCCCTGCCCGGGAAGATGACCACTCACACTGTTCTTCTGGTCGAAGACGAACCGGATGTCCGCGACATGCTCAGCTTTGCCCTCACCAGAGCAGGCTTTGAGGTGTGGGAAGCCGAGAGCGCCGAAGACGCCATGCAGAAACTCGACGGCCTGTTGCCGAGCATGCTCATCGTCGACTGGATGCTGCCGGGGATGAGCGGTGTCGATCTGGCCAGGCGCTTGCGTGGCGATGATCACACCTCCCGGCTACCCATCATCATGCTGACAGCGCGCGGTGAGGAGTCGGATAAGCTCAAGAGCTTTGACTCGGGCGTCGACGATTACATCGTCAAGCCATTTTCGCCACGCGAGCTCATCGCGCGGATGAAGGCGTTACTCAGACGTTCCGGGGCAGCGACGGACGGGGTTCTGGAGAATGGTTCTATCCACATGGATCTTGCGGCTCACCGGGTCACCATCGAGGGTGCGCTGGTCAAGCTCGGACCCACGGAATTTCGCCTGCTGGAGTTATTCCTGAATCACCCCGACCGTGTCTTTGATCGTTCGCAACTACTGGATCGGGTCTGGGGCCGCAGCGTATACGTTGCAGAACGCACCGTCGATGTCCATGTATTGCGCCTGCGTCAGGCACTCAAGCCGTTCGGCGCCGATGCGGCTGTTCAAACCGTTCGCGGTGTCGGCTATCGGCTCTCGCCCATTCCATGATGCCCAGCCGTCAGGACATCATCCTCCTCAGCATAGTGCTGCTTCTGGCACTGCTGATGGGATGGTCGAGCAGTGCCTTCGGCTGGTCGCTGTTCGTTGCAGCACTGATCTGGTCCATTCTCCAGTATCGGGAAAAGACTCTGTTGCAACGCTGGTCGGCGAAGCCCATCAGCCGACCGTTGAATGTGCTCGATAGCTGGCAGGAAGTCTCCCTGCGCCTCTACCAGACGATTCGAACGGAGAGAACGCGTCATCGAAGAACACTGCGCCAGTTCAAAACCTTTCGTTCCATTACCGACGCACTGCCTGACGCCGCGTTGATCATAGACAACGCGGGAAACATCGAGAACCTGAACAACGCTGCGCTGCAACTGTTTCATCTGATTCCTGCCGATCGTGGCAATCACCTCGCCTCACTGGTCCGAGATCCAGAGTTTTCGGCGCTGATCAGAGGTCAGATAGATGGCGATCTGATCGAATTTCCGAGCCCATTCAACGAACAGATCAGGTTGGAAGCCCGGCGCATCGATATGTCCCTCGGCCAGGTGTCTGATCGAGATACAGGGCTTCCCTACGAGAGAAGCATGATCCTGGTCCGGGACGTAACCGAACTCAACCGGCTGCTCAGCATGCGCCAGGACTTCATCGCCAACGTCTCCCACGAACTCCGCACACCGTTGACGGTCATTGTCGGTTATGTCGAATCGTTGCTGAACGAAGAACTCGATCGTGAAACGATCACCGAGTTGATCGGCAGATTGCTCTCTCCCACGACACGCATGCGGGCTCTGGTGGACGACTTGTTGCTGCTCACGCGTCTCGAATCAAGCCCCATCCCGACAGACGACGAAATCGCACCGGTGGACATGCGCCTCCTCATCGACACCATCACAGCAGATGCAGAAGTTCTGAGCGGTGGGCGCCACGACATTGAAATCGCGCAATCGTCGAATGAGCAGATCCTCGGCATCGATGGCGAATTGCACAGTGCCTGCCTGAACCTGGTCACAAACGCCGTACGTTACAGTCCCGATGGCGGAGCGATCAGAGTGAGCTGGGAAGACATCCCCGGAGGTGTCAGATTTGCCGTAGAAGATCACGGCATGGGGATTCCCAAAGAGCATCTGTCGCGGATTACCGAGCGCTTCTATCGGGTCGATCTGGCTCAGTCACGCGTTCGAGGAGGCACCGGTCTTGGGCTTGCCATCGTCAAACACGTCTTGAAAAGACACAACACACAATTGCAGGTGAAGAGCGAACTCGCGGTGGGCAGTACGTTTTTCTGCGACTTTCCCAGCACCCAGATTGCCTGACAGCACTCAACTGATATCGACTCATTGAATCGGAGTACCCATGAGATTTCCCAATAGCGCACTGTTTATCTGTTTGCTCTCTAGCGCGGCAGCGGTTCACGCCGTGGATGCGGATTTGCCTGCCTATCAGCGAGTCAGCGGTATTTCGGGAAACCTGTCGAGTACCGGCTCCGACACCCTGGCCAATCTGATGACGCTGTGGACCGAGTCGTTCAAAAGAGAGTATCCCAACGTCAACATTCAGGTTCAGGCTGCCGGTTCATCCACCGCACCGCCTGCCCTGACGGAAGGCACCGCCAATTTCGGTCCGATGAGCCGGCGTATGAAGGACAAGGAAATCGAGGCTTTCGAGGCACGATTCGGCTACCAGCCGACGGCCATACGCGTGGCCGTTGACGCTTTGGCGGTCTACGTCCACAAGGACAATCCCATCGAGTCGTTGAGCATCCCGCAGGTCGACGCCATCTTTTCGGTCACTCGGCGTTGCGGCAGCGACTCCGAAATCGCCGTTTGGGGTAGCACCGGCCTCGGCGGCGGCTGGGCGAACCGTCGTATTCAAATCTACGGTCGCAACTCTGTTTCCGGGACCTACGGCTACTTCAAGCAGACGGCGCTCTGTTCCGGCGACTTCAAGAATACCGTCAACGAGCAACCCGGTTCGGCGTCGGTGGTTCAGAGCGTGGCGTCATCGCTGAACGGCATTGGCTATTCGGGTATTGGCTATATCACCTCCGGGGTGAAGGCGATTGCCTTGTCGGAGGACACTGGCTCTGAGGCCGTCGCCGCCACAGCGCAGAACGTCGCCAGCGGCGATTATCCACTGGCCCGCTACCTTTACCTCTATGTCAACAAAAAGCCGAACACGCCGCTGTCACCGCTGGAGCAGGAGTTTCTGAGGCTGGTGCTGTCCACTGGAGGCCAGGAAACCGTCGTCAAAGATGGCTACATTCCGGTCTCCGCCCGCATAGCCAGTCGCGAGCTCAGAAAACTTCGATAACCCCATCGGCAAGATGAACCACCTGAACAGCTATCGCATGAAGCACCGAACCAGCCACGGGATAGACCATGGAAGCGGAGGCTGATCTACATGCCATGCCCGGGCGCCGACGCTGGGTAAACTCCATCACCCGCTACGTGGTTGCGCTGGGCGGTGCTGCGGTGATTGTCGCAATCGCCCAATCGCCTTGATATTCTTTTACCTGCTGTGGGTGGTTGCGCCGATCTTCGCCGGTGCCAGCGTTGAGGATGGTCAGCACTACCAACTGCCTGGCGGGGTTACGAAATTCCTCGACGTCAACGAAAGCAACGAGATCGCCTTGCGGTTCACCGCCGAGGGTATGGCCACTTTCTTCGATGTTGGAACGGGCGCTGTCCGGGACACCGTCGATTTCCAGCGGACGCTGACCCGCATCAAATCCGTCTATCCGGAAAGCGCCACCTACGCACTGCTCGATGATGCCGGGAACCTGAACATCCTCCGCGCAAGCTATCCAATCTCATTCGAAGGAGACACGCGCAGTATTGGTGCCGAGCTGGACTATCTGTTCAGCGATCGGTGGCTGGAGCTTGGCGATGTCGTCGACTTCGACGTCCACACTGTCGATGGCACGTTGACCATTGCCGTCCTCGATGGACTCACCCTGCGAATGAATCGTTTCAGCGACACAGAGCCGGGCTTTGGTCTGGAATTTCCCCGAACTCGGGAGATCGGTCTCGAACAGACTTACGATCGGGTCCTGTTCGGACCCCGAGGACGGTGGTTGTTCCTGCTCGATGATACCGGCGTGGTGGAGGTTCTCGAGGTGAGTCGTAGCGGCATGATTAAACCCATACACCACCGCCGGGTCGCGTCCGAGACCGTAAACGTCATCACAATTGAGCCGCTGCTCGGACGCTATTCGCTGCTGGTGGCAGACGATCAGCAGCACATCACTCAGTGGTTCTTGGTCCGCGGGGAGTTTGGCGTAGCTCTGGAACCCATACGCCGGTTTCATCTCGGTGCCGATGTGACACGGATTCTGCCGGAAGCCCGCCGCAAGGGGTTTGCCGCCATAGATACGAGCGGCAGCGTGCATCTGCTCTATACCACTTCCGAACGAATCCTGACCGTGCATCCATTGCGTGAAGCAGAAATAACCGCCGCGGTGATTTCACCACGCTCGGATATTCTGCTCACCGCGGCGGGTGACTCATCGATCAACGGCTATCACCTGTACAACGAACACCCGGATATTTCCTGGTCTGCTCTCTGGTCCAAGGTCTGGTATGAGGGCTACCAGCAACCGATCTACAGTTGGCAGTCCTCCTCTGCCGACAACGATTTCGAAGCGAAGTTTTCGCTGACGCCGCTGCTCTTCGGGACTCTGAAGGCGGCCTTTTACGCAATGATGTTTGCCGTTCCTATCGCCATCATGGGAGCCCTTTACACAGCCTACTTCATGGCGCCATCGATGCGCCGCATCGTCAAGCCCGGGATAGAGATCATGGCTGCTCTGCCGACAGTCATCCTTGGTTTTCTCGCCGGGCTGTGGCTCGCACCGCTGCTCGAGGCCAATCTCTCCGCGGTAATTGCCATCTTGCTGGTGCTACCTGCAGGCGTCGTGCTGTTGTCTTTTGTCTGTCAGCGATTACCCGAGCGTCTGTCTTCGAGCATAGATGGCTGGTATGGCCTGCTGATCGTGCCGGTGATCGTGGCCACTGTCGCTGCCGCCTTCAGCTTCAATCCGACCCTGGAGCAGGTGTTTTTCGGCGGGGACGCGGCTGCCTGGTTTCAGAACCACCTGGGATTACACTACGACCAGCGCAATGCTCTGGTGGTAGGTCTGGCAATGGGCCTCGCGGTGATCCCGACAATCTTTTCGATCGCCGAAGACGCAATCTACGGTGTGCCGACCCATCTCATCAACGGCTCTCTGGCCCTCGGTGCGACAAGGTGGCAAACGCTGATTCGTGTTGTCGTCCTTACCGCCAGCCCAGGCATTTTTTCTGCCGTGATGATCGGCCTGGGTCGCGCTGTGGGTGAAACCATGATCGTTTTGATGGCCACCGGTAACACACCGGTGATGGACTGGAACATCTTCCAGGGCATGCGCACCTTCGCCGCAAACATAGCGGTGGAGCTACCCGAATCTGCAGTGGACAGTTCACACTACCGAATTCTGTTCCTGGCCGCTCTGGTACTGTTCCTGATCACATTTGCGTTCAACACGGTGGCTGAACTCGTTCGGCAACGCCTGCGAACACGTTACGGAAATCTCTAGTCCATGCTGCAGGCAGACAAAACCACCTACCAGAGTTGGATTTCTTCCGGAGAGATCTGGATCTGGATGAACGCAGCAGCGGTTGGAATCAGCATCGCCGCGGTAGGCGGACTGCTGGGATTGATCGCAGCGAGAGGACTTGCCCACTTCTGGCCCGCCGACATTGCGGCCATCACCTATACCCGGGAATCCGGCACCGAAGCCTTTGCGCTCGGCGAAATGATCGAATCAGAACGCCTTGCGCTCATACAGTATCGAGATGCAACGGGAGACACCACCGAGTTTCCGGAAGGCATTGAGGAAGTCGACCGGTGGTTGATCAAGACCGGCAACCGACGCGTGGATCCGCCTGATTTCCAATGGATCTACAACCATCGAATCAGCAGCATCAGCTACCCCGAGGCCGTTGCCGTATTCGAGCGCATGGAGTGGGGAAATGCCTATGGTGAATTACATTCGGTATTGGAGAACACCGAGGTCGTCGCCTCGGGAAGTGAAGTCTGGCCGGAACTCGAATCCCGACTGGAGCGTGTCGAAGCGATTCGCGATGAGATCGGCGACATTGAGCAGGGTGAGTTCAACGCGATCAACTACGACCTCGAACAGATCCGCCTCGAACGGCGCAAGCTGGAACTGGACGACGCTGTTGCGGCGGCACCCCGGAGCGAACGAGAGGCCGATCTGACCGCTGAGGAAGTATTGCTCAACCGCCGCTACCACACCGCCGAATCCACACTCCGAACACTCATTGAGCAGCGTAGCCGCGATGCCATCGAAATCGAACTCAGCACCGGTCAGATTCTGAACATCAACCTGGCTCAGTTGGTGCGGGCCTGGCGACCGAACCAGATGTCCGTTGTCGACAAGCTGGTTCTCTACGGATCGAGCGTGTGGTTATTCCTGTCCGAAGACCCTCGTGAGGCAAATACCGAGGGCGGCATTTTCCCAGCCATTTTCGGGACCGTGATGATGGTCCTCCTGATGTCATTGCTGGTTACCCCGCTCGGGGTCATTGCCGCCGTGTATCTCAGGGAGTACGCGAAGCAGGGGCCGTTCGTGCAACTGATCAGAATTGCAGTCAACAACCTTGCCGGAGTGCCGTCAATCGTTTATGGCGTATTTGGCCTGGGTTTCTTCGTCTACTTCGTTGGTGGCAATCTGGATCAGTTGTTTTTTCAGGCATCTTTGCCTGCACCCACGTTTGGCACGCCAGGGTTGCTCTGGGCGTCGCTCACCCTTGCTCTGCTGACAGTTCCGGTGGTTGTCGTGTCCACCGAGGAGGGACTCACCCGCATCCCCCGTGCGATTCGCGAAGGCTCTCTGGCGCTTGGAGCCACCAAGGCAGAAACGCTGTTCAAGGTAGTGCTGCCCATCGCCAGTCCATCAATTCTCACCGGTGTGATCCTTGCGGTTGCCAGAGCGGCCGGTGAAGTGGCACCTTTGATGTTGGTTGGTGTGGTGAAGCTGGCGCCTACTTTACCGATGGATGGAAATTTTCCCTACATGCACCTGGAGAGGAAATTCATGCATCTCGGGTTTCATATTTTCGATGTGGGATTTCAAAGTCCCAACGTGGAAGCGGCACGCCCTATCGTTTATGCAACTGCACTGCTGCTGGTACTCATAATCATTGCCCTGAACCTCAGCGCCATCTTGCTGAGAACCCGTCTGGAGAACCGCTACCGTGGTGTTGAAAGCTAGTGACCCTCTGAACAACTCAACGAACGCAACCCCGGCGCATGCTCAGCCTGCGCTGGAACGGAGTTTGCTGGTGGAAGA
Source organism: Gammaproteobacteria bacterium (assembly GCA_003228415.1). Taxonomy (GTDB): domain Bacteria; phylum Pseudomonadota; class Gammaproteobacteria; order Pseudomonadales; family Azotimanducaceae; genus SZUA-309. Next base: position 9,399 of record QIDL01000555.1, read on the forward strand.
CCTGTCGCTCTACTATGGCGACCAGCAGGCGCTGATCGACGTCAATCTCGATATTCCACAGAAGCAGGTTACCGCATTCATCGGTCCATCAGGATGCGGTAAATCCACCTTGCTGCGCTGTTTTAATCGAATGAACGATCTGATCGATGGCGTCAGGACGACAGGCCGCATCCTGCTGGAAGGTCACGAAATCTTCGCGCCGGAAGTGGACGTCGCGCAACTGCGCCGTCGGGTCGGAATGGTATTTCAGCGGCCGAATCCCTTTCCCAAGTCAATCTACGAAAACGTTGCATACGGCCTGCGCATACAAGGCACGCATCCAAAAACGGAGACAGACGAGATTGTGGAGTGGGCGTTGCGCAGCGCAGCCCTGTGGGACGAAGTCAAAGACCGGCTCAAAGAATCGGCGCTTGGGCTTTCCGGAGGTCAGCAACAACGACTGGTCATCGCGCGCGCCGTGGCTGTAAAACCCTCTGTACTGTTGCTCGATGAGCCCGCTTCCGCTCTCGATCCGATCTCAACTCTGAAAATTGAGGAACTCATCCATCAACTCAAATCCGATTACACAATCGTTATCGTGACCCACAACATGCAGCAAGCTGCTAGAGTATCGGACAATACAGCCTTCCTTTATCTGGGTGAGCTGATTGAAGTCGGTAAGACGCAAGACGTGTTCACAAACCCTTCCCAGAGTCGTACGGAGGATTACATTACAGGACGTTACGGCTGATCGCAGGATCGGCAGCGACGGAAGCGGGTATTCACAATATGAATCGGCATATCTCAGAACAATTCGACACCGAACTCGACAGCGCACGCAGTCTGCTGCTGGAGATGGGCGGCCTGGTTGAACAGCAATTGCAGCAAGCCTGTCTATCGCTGTACAACCATGACTCCGAACTGGCGGACGAAGTGAAAGGGGGTGACAAGCGAATCAACCGAATGGAGGTAGATATAGATGATCTGTGTGTGCAGATCATCGCTCGTCGTCAACCAGCCGCAACAGACTTACGAACGCTCATCAGCATCATGAAGGCCAGCACCGATCTTGAAAGGGTCGGCGACGAAGCGCAGCGCATCGCAAAGATGGCCAGAGGGGTCGCGGATCTGGAACTTCCGGTCGATCAATACCGCGACATCAGAACCATGGCAGATCAGGTCATCGGCATGCTCGCGAGTGCCCTGGACGCCTTCGCTCGACTCAGCGCAGACAGTGCCGTTTCGGTGATAGCCGCCGATCAGGCCGTTGACGATGCTTACGACGCAATTATTCGAGAACTCGGCGATGAGATGAAGGCCCAACCCGAGCAGACCGAACGTTCTCTAACTGTGCTGTGGGTTGCTCGCGCGTTGGAACGTTGCGGCGACCATGCAAAAAACCTGAGCGAGTACATCGTCTATCTGATCGAGGGCCAGGACGTTCGCCACGGTGGTCGTATCAAGGATGGCTCCGACCAATGACGACGGGCGCCAACGAGGCCCGCTAGCGGCGTGCGAAAGGCATCTGATTGAGATGGTGTCCGCCATCGAGTAGCAACGTTTCGCCGGTGACTACGTCGGCTCCGACAATGAAATAGAGGATCCCTTCTGCAATGGTCTCCGGAGTCGTCGTCAGTCTGAGTGGTGTCGACTGTTCGAGATAGGCCTTGGTCTGCGCGTAGCGCTCGGCACCCATACCCTGTTCCAGCCAGTCCCCCTGAATAAACCCCGGACATACCGTGTTGACTCGAATCTCCGGACCAAGCACCCGCGCCAGCGACAATCCCATCGTGATCATCGCGCCCTTCGAAGCCGCGTAGGCGATTGAACTACCAACGCCCATGACCCCGGCGATGGACGCCACGTTGACGATCGCACCTCGACCGCCTCGCTGCATCGCTGGCGCCACCGCGCGAACCATCTGATAAGCACCGATGGTGTTCACAGAATAGATGTCCAGAAAATCCTGCTTGTCGAGCCCGTCCAGATCGTCGTGATCACAGAACCTGGTGGTACCGGCGTTGTTGACCAGCACGTCGATTCTTCCCCACCTCTCGATCGCTGCAGCCGCAAGCCGCTTACAGTCGGCGTCATCGGCCACATCCGCTTTGACGATCTCGGTCTCGACATCAAAGGCCTCGCAGGCGGCTCGAGTCGCATCTGCGCCCGCAGCGTTGTGCGCGTAATTGATCACCACATGACAGCCCTTTTCAGCGAGCTGTCGAGCGCAAGCGGCACCGACACCCGAAGACGATCCCGTGATAATGGCGACCCCGGCTTCTACATCCATCCCTCGACTCCTTAACACTGGCTATTCTTTCTGTACGCTAACAGAGCAACGCGTCTGTGCAAGGCTGGTGGCTGCGCATGGCTTCCAGTAGTGTGCTGTCTCATTGAGACAGGACATCCATGGCAAGTAAACAGGAGCGCCCATGATCGAGGCGGTACTTTGGGATTTCGGGGGCGTGTTGACCACCAGCCCGTTCGAGGCATTCAATCGGTTCGAGCAGGAACGCGGCATACCGGCCGATTTCATCCGCACTATCAATGCGACCAATCCAGAATCCAACGCCTGGGCGCACTTCGAATCCAGTCAGATCACTCTGGATGAATTCAACGATGCCTTTGCCATAGAGTCCGAAGCCGCCGGGCATCGCATCACCGGTCGCGAGGTGGTCGCGCTGCTCTCCGGTGATATCCGCCCGCGCATGGTGAACGTACTGAAGCATTGCAAGGAACACTTCGGCATCGCCTGTATCACCAATAACGTGAAGTCGGGATCCGGTCCGGGCATGGCCCCCGACGCCGATCGTGCGACCCGGGTTCAGAATGTCATGTCGCTGTTCGATCTGGTGGTGGAGTCGAGCGTGGAAGGTATTCGAAAACCCAATCCACGCATCTACCAGATTACCTGTGAACGTCTTGGCGTGGCGCCGGAGAATTCAGTTTTTATCGATGATCTCGGCATCAACCTGAAACCGGCCAGGGCGCTGGGCATGGCCACCATCAAGGTTCTCGACGAAGACCAGGCAATTCGGGAACTCTACGAGGTGACGGGGCTGGCGCCGCGGCTCTGAGTGGGTTCGAAGTTTGCGCCTGGAATTCTCGAAGGCCGTCAGCTGGCAATCGCATCCAGGTATGCCGTGACTTCGGCGCGGTCCGGAATGGAGCTTGCGGCACCTTCCCGGGTGACCGCGAGGGCGCCGGCCGCCGAGCCCATGGCGAGCGCCCGTTCATAGGGTTCACCGTCGAGAAGGGCGGCCATCAGATAGCCGATGAAGGCGTCTCCCGCGGCCGTTTCGTCTATTGCGGTCACGCTGAAGGCGCCCATCTTCATAACCCGATCGCCATTCACATGGATCAGCCCGTTCGCGCCCCGAGTGAGCACCACATCGGTCTGTGGCAAGCGTGCCGCCAGGGCGCGAGCGACAGTCTCATCATCGGTCTCATGCGCGGCAGGCGCAGTGGGACTGAGAAGCGCCCTGCTCTCGACTTCGTTGACGATCAGCAGATCTACTCCAGAAAAATCATAACCGCTTTCGCGGCCATCCACGGGCGCCACGTTGAATGCAATCCTGGCCCCCTGGGTAGCCGCGCGTTCCAGCACAGTGGCAACCTGGTTGATCTAATTCTGCAACAGCAGCCAGTCACCGGGGAGCAGCTGCGACAGCGCTGCATCAATGTCGGCTTCGGTCAGACAACGATTCGCGCCACCCGCGATGACGATGGCGTT
>QIDL01000126.1 GCA_003228415.1 Gammaproteobacteria bacterium
CATCGTCTCATCCCGCTCTTCAGGGTCTGGCTTAGTGTCCGTATTTTGAGCCGGTTGTGGAGGTGGTGTTCGAGTGTTCTTTCTCCGCAGCCTGCTCAGCATTATCTTCTCCGGTGGTGTTGTTGGAAGTCCCTGTTTCTACCTTCGATGCGGCGGAGTCAACCTTCCTGTCGGACTTGGATGGCTTTTGAGCCTTAGCCGACTTCTCGAAGCTGTTCTCAATGCCTGACTTTTCTCGGAACCGACGCTCAATCGCCTCGGCATCGGGATCCATATCGATGGACCCTTTGAATGTTGCGCCTTCGAGAACACCGACCTTAGGGGCGTAAACGTTGCCAGTGACATGGCCGGTCTTGGAGATTTCAACCCGGCGGGTGCCGTAGACGTTTCCCTCGACCGTTCCCTCAATCAGCACTTCCTTTGCCTTTATCTCGGCCGCAACCGAGCCTTGTGCATGGATGGTTACGGTCTGACTGTGATCGATACATCCTTCTACCCGACCCATGATCATCAGATCTTCCTCGGCCAGGAGTTCGCCTTTGATTACCACGGTCGGGCCAATCAAAGAACGATCGGTGGCTGTAGCCGGCTTCGAATCCATACCAGGAGACCAGCTTGATCCTTTCTTAGTGGGGGTCTGAGTGTCCGGGGACTCTTTCATCGGTGAAATCCTTGTAACCTGTGCAGTCCAGGAACTATAAAAGAGCCTGCAGAAGGTTCTGATCACCCGTTCACATTCTGCTCGAAAAAGGCCAGAAACAACGCCGATTCACCCCTCGGGACTATCGAACCAGGATCATGGCGAGTAGCTGCGCTCCAGATTCAACATCAGCTGGTCCTGGCGAAACAGGGGGTCGTGAAGCTCTTCCCGGGCATACGCACCCGCCTGATCGGAATAGTGTGCGGACGATTCATCGAGCGTGGCCGAACCGAAGTGATGCGTCCCACGAATCGTCTGCACCCCGTCCGCGGACCAGCTCACCAGGTAGTAGAGCCCGTCGCCAGCCACATTGGTCAGAAACCCGTTCTCCTCGAGCCCCCTGCCATACACCGCTCGAAGGATATCCGGGCCACCGCCTATCGGGACATTGACCTCACCCCGCACATGGCGATTGACCTCACCCCATGGCGGATTGAGGGTGGCAAAATTTGAGAGCAACAATTCAGAACACCGCTTCAAGGCCGAATGGATCTCGCCAACCTCCAGAACCGGCCCTTTTTCTTTCCAATCGGTTGCCACGAAACAGACTCCAAGTGCTGCACTCGGGTTGTCCACATCTGTCCCTAGATCCCAGCTTCCGAGTACACTCTGAGCCTTCTCGAGTTCCGTACCACTCAAATCCAGCTCGAGTGCCTGACGCACCCATCCCGCTGGACGGGACCGGTTCGAATAAAACTTGTCGTGTTTGATGGCAAAAAAGTCTTCCGCGGAAATCGGCGCCAGCGACTCCAGTAACTCCAGACCGCGCCACGCCCGGTTGGTCATGCGGGTCTGGAATCCCGCTGTTACCGGAAAGTCTCCGGGTTGCGGATTTCCATCTGCCCTCGTCACCCGGAACGGTGTCTGATTGGCACTGTGCACAAAACCAGCCTTGGGATTGATAACCTGCGGCAGTCGCCCGAATGGCAGATAGCTCTGCCAGATCAGGGACGAATCGTCCCCCGGCAGGTATTGCGTCCAGTCATAGCCCGGCTCGCGATCGGGGGTGAGAGAGTTGTGAACGAATGCGATGTTGCCGGTCGCGTCTGCGGCCACGAAATTGAAGCTCGCAAAGCTCGCCATCCCCATGACCTCGAGCCACTCGGCCACGCTGGTGGCTTTGTCGAGCCGATACCACTGTTGCGCCTGACGCATCTCGCCGTGTCCCGCATAGCGGATGGCATAGGTTCCATGATCCGTACGGAGGACCGGGCCATGGCGACTGTACAGCACTTCTCGATTCACGCTCCATGGCAACCAGCCCCAGAGCGTCACTTCGATCTCTACTTCACCAACATCCAGATTCACCCACTGGCCATCGAGCCGGTACTTATCCGGGTCCTGCGGGTCAATTTCGAGCACATAGATGTCTACCAGGTCGGGTTTATTGACCGTCGCCGCCCAGGCCAGCGTTTCATTGAAGCCGACAGAGATACTGGCGCTGCCGGGAAACAGGCCGCCCATCATGTTCAATCCTTCCTTGCTCCTGATGTGTGCTTCGTACCAGGCCACCGGCCCCGTCGTAGGCTGATGGGAATTGATCGCCAAGCGGGTGGCGCCATCATCGGTATAGTGCGGCGCAACCGCAAAGGCGTTGGATCCAACGGGCACCCCATCCACCACCACCTCGGACTCATCCAACCCACCCGCGACAACACGACCACTGATGCCTCGGGCGCGAACAGGCTCGCTAAGCTCTCTGATCTCACCTTCGAATCCGTAAAACAGCAGGTGTCTGAGCATGTTACCGGCGACGAGGTCATGCCCGGTGACCGGTAGAATGTCAGGATGGGTGACCTGATCCGGATGCATGGCGGCGTAGTAGTTGAGACCATCTGCAAAGGCCTGAACATAGCGGCGAGTCTGGACATCTAATTCTGTCTCATACTTTGCTTCGATGGTCGGCCAGATCCGCAGCAGCTTGACCAGATAGTCCGTCACCGCGGCGTCCGGTCCGTTATAGCGGGCATTGGTGCCCCGATAAAACGGCATCTGCTCTTCGATCAGGCGCCAGTGATCCTCTCCCTGTGCGTACGCCAACCCGAATGCTGCGTCTGCATCGGTCTCGCCATACACATGAGGGACGCCAAGGTGATCCCGGTGGATGGTGACGCTGTACTCCTCGCGCAACGATAGATAGGGACTGGCGTCAAAACTCGGTCCGCTGCAACCCAGGCAGCCGATCACCACCAATCCACTCAACACAACTCGCAACATAAACTCCACCACTTCGACTCGATGACGATCCATCGGACCCCCGGGAAACAGACAATAGATCTTGTCATGGAGAATCTCCAGGTTCGTGGAAGGTGGCGAGTCAACGTGGGGTCTGATTGAGTTGCCAGTCGTATCGATAAATCACTTTACCGTGAAAGTCATTCAGCCGGCCAGCCAGATCGGGACGCTGCGTAGTCAGATAGTTAAAAAGTGCGGATCTGTCGACCGCAAAGTCGGAACGATACCAGTTGAAAATTCTGGACAACACCAGAGAGCCATCCTCGTCAAATTGCACAGCCCGCGGATGCTGCAGAAATTCTCGTTGCGCCTGATCAAGCATGGCTTCGATTGCCTGGCCGGTGTAGGCACGAGCACCGAGGTTCGGACAGCCAAGGCTCGCACAATTCACAACAAAGTGAATCCGATGATCTTTCCAGATCGGGCGCAGAATTCTGTGTTCGATAGCGCCGAGACTGATGGATTCACCAGCAAGTTCGATCATTTCTCCGTCCCAGGGACCGATCGAAAAAAACCACCGCCCCATCTGCTGTATCGACCCCTTACCCGGGTGGTCCAGTACCACTCGGACGGTGAGGGCATTATAGAGATTGATCCAATAAGCCAGCTGTTCCCGGCGGTTATACGAACGTGGATCTGTTTCGGTGAGGTGCTCGATGTAGCCATCGAGCAATCGTCTGCCTGCGCTGTCTACCGAGCGGTAGTCGACCACCGTACGATTATCAGCAAGGGTCGTTACGAATCTATCCAGAAAATTCTGCCAGGCGCTATGGTCGAGACTGGTCGGGTTTCCTTCGTCAGCAACATCCCATCTGGACCAGAGCTCGGCTGCAGGTGCTGCGCTGGCCGCTGCAGACATTAGAAATGCAAGTAGCAACGTCAACGTTGGACCAACCATGGGATTCACACTTCAACAATAAAGTCTCTATCCAGACATCGAAACCAACGAAACGCTGCAACCCATCCAAAACCGACCCAGCATTATCCCAGTCCGGTTTGCAGATCGTCCGAACCGGAAGCCCAGGCTTTGACCAGTCAGTTGGCTTTCGGAACGTTCAACGCCTGGAGATTCTGGACCAGATCCGCACCGGCAGACGCAGGGTTCACGTCTTTGTCAATGCGCCGGATGATCCCTTCCGTATCGATGTAGAACGTCCAGCGGTTGGCGTAGCCGTGTGACCCCAGCACACCGTAAGCTTCGGCCGTCTGCTTGCCAGGATCGGACAATATCGGAAAGCTGGCTTCGTTTTTTTCCGCAAACCCACGGTTGTCTTCTGGCGAATCGACACTCGCCATGAAGTACACCACATTGTAATTCCTGATCTCCCGGTCACTGTCACGCAGCGCCTTGCACTCAATGGTTCAGCCGCTGGTAAAGGCTTTCGGGAAAAAGGCGATGACCACATGCCTGCCACGCAGTTGCGACAAGGTGTACTGCTTCCCGTCCGAGCCCGGCAGCGTCCAGTCGGGTGCCAGGTCTCCTACATCGGGTGCTGCGTGTAACAAAGCGCTGAGCAGCAGGGCTGCCAGGAACATGGATGTGCGTTTGATCATTGAGTTCTCTCCCTGAGTGAGGCTCAAATTATACATGGCAAGCCTCCCGCAATCAGTTGTCGGCATCACGCACCATGTTTCATGGTTGCACTGTTTCATGGCTGCACCTACGCATACACTGAATGTGCGCTAACATGGGTCGATCGGTTCAACCCAGAGGATCATCGATGCGTCCAGCGTGCTTATTTGGAATCACTGTCCTGCTGTTTGGCGGCTGTTCTGGACCCCCGCCAACCAATCTGGCGACTGGGGGTACCGTCGCCGGATGGCCGGCCTATGGTGCCACCCCCGGAGGAACCCACTTCTCCCGAGCCGACCAGATCACGCCGGACAACGTCCAATGGTTGGAAAAGGTCTGGGAACACAATTCCGGAGACTTCCGGGAGGCCAAATTCGACGAAGAAGGTTTTTTCACTCAGAGTTCCTTTCAAGCGACACCCATTCTCATCGACGAGACGCTGTACTACTGCTCTCCTTTCAACAGGGTCTTCGCCATAGATGCCGAAACCGGTGTCGAACGCTGGTCATATGATCCGGAGATCGACAGCGATGCCGAAGCCGTTCTGCCAAACTGCCGCGGGGTGAGCAGCTGGCAATCCGGGGCCGACGGTTTTTGCGAGCACCGCATCATCACCGCCACGCTGGATGCGCGGATGATTGCCCTGGACGGAAAGACCGGCGAGCCCTGCCCGGACTTTGGTAACAATGGTCAAGTCGACATGACGCCTGGTATCTCCCGGCACGCGGCCATGGAATACGGCGTTACTTCGCCACCCGCAATCATCAACGATGTGGCCGTGACGGGATCCATGGTCCTGGACAATCAACGCACCGATGCGCCAAGCGGCGTGGTTCGCGCCTATGACGTGCGTACCGGCGAACTGGCCTGGGCCTGGAATCCGGTGCCGCCGGAACTTTCCCAACGAGATCAGGATGGAAATTTTCGAAGCGGCACGACCAACGTCTGGTCAATCATCGCCGTGGATGAAGCGCGGGATCTCGTGTTCGTCCCTACCGGCAATACCAATCCGGATCACTTCGGCGGCCATCGTGAAGGCCTCGACTACTACTCGAGTTCGGTGGTGGCTCTGAACGGTTCGACCGGGCGGGTCGTCTGGCACTATCAGATGGTGCATCACGATCTGTGGGACTACGACACTCCCGCTCAGCCCACTCTCATGGATCTGCAGATCAACGGAGAGACCGTGCCAGTGGTGGTGCAGGTCACCAAAATGGGCATGACCTTCGTCCTGCATCGGGAAACCGGGGAGCCGGTGTTTGCCGTCGAGGAACGTCCTGTTCCTCAGAACCCGGCGCCGGGCGAGTATCTCTCACCCACCCAGCCGTTTCCGTCACACATACCCAACCTGGTTGAGTCCATCACGCCCGATGATGCCTGGGGCTTTACCTTCTGGGACAAGGGGGTCTGTCGTGATCGGATCGCCGCACTGAGAAACGATGGCATCTACACGCCACCTACGGTGCAGGGGTCAATACTGGTGCCCACCAACGGCGGAGGCAACAACTGGGGATCTCCCGCCATCGATCCCGATCGCAAGGTCATGGTGGTCGTTACCTGGCGCATGCCCGCCACGGTAACACTGATCCCCCGGGTCGATTGCGAAGGCGTGATGCAGGGCCAGATCGGCACGCCCTACTGTGTCGATACCGGCATGGTCTTCTCGCCCCTGGGGGTACCCTGTACCGAGCCGCCATGGGCAACCGTCGACGCCGTCGATATTGATCGCGGTGAAGTGCTCTGGAGCGTTCCTCTGGGGACCACACGGAACATGGCGCCCTTTCCATTCTGGTGGATCAAAGGGGTGCCCGGCATCGGCGGCCCCACGGTCACCACATCCGGACTGGTGTTCATCGGCACCGCTCCGGAACACAAATTATGGGCGCTGGATCTGAGCTCGGGTGAAACCCTCTGGGCGGCAGATCTACCCACTGCCGCCAATTCCGTACCCATGACCTACCAACTCCGGAAAGACGGTCGCCAATTTGTCGTAGTAGCGGCGGGAGGCCATTGGAGCGGCATCAATCCACCCGGCGATCACCTGATCGCGTATGCACTTCCGGATGGCTGATCGAAGTGGTGCGCCGGGTGTCCGCGACCCATTGACCGTTGCCATTGCCTGGATCCTGCTCGCTTATGTTGCGGCGATGGCTGTCGCAGCGCTGGCCCTCAATCTCAGTGCGTTTCAGCCTCTAGTTGCCACTCTGTGGGCCGATCTGTTGGCCACTGGCGCCATCTTCCTTTTCAGCGTTCTCTTCAGAAATTCCAGCTTCTACGATCCCTACTGGAGTGTCGCCCCGCCGCTCATCTTCGGCTACTGGATCTGGTTGTTTGCCACCGGGATCAATCTTCGAGTACTTGTCGTCGCTCTACTGGTGTCGGTCTGGGCAATTCGTCTTACAGCAAACTGGGCACGCGGCTGGCAGGGTCTCGGTCACGCCGACTGGCGCTATGTCCAGTTGCAGACAAAGCTGCGAACTTTCTACTGGCCGGTGAGCCTGCTCGGTGTACATCTGCTGCCAACGCTCATCGTTTTTGGCGGATGCCTGCCGCTCTATCAGGTTGCGTGGAGTACCGAACCCTTGAGTGGCTGGGATGCGCTGGGACTATTGATCGGTGTCGGCGCGGTCTGGCTCGAAAGGCGGGCAGATCTCGATCTCGCGTCCTTTCGGAATTCACGAGCGAACAGCGCGCAGGTGCTGGCACTGGGAGTGTGGGCGTGGTGCCGGCATCCGAACTATCTCGGCGAGATCGGTTTCTGGCTGGCGTTGGCCTGCTTCGGACTCGGTGCGAACTCCCACGCCATCTGGCCACTCATGGGGATCACCGCTGTGGTGATACTGTTTCTCACGGTGAGCATTCCCATGATCGAGCGCAAACTCGAGCAAGACAAGGGTGCCTACGAATCCTATAAGAGGCAGACCCCAATGCTCATACCGCGCCCATCCTTCAGGCGCTGAAAACTATTTCTTGGGGTACACTGGATGGGATCCTTTGACCACCCGGCTACATCGACAAACCGTGGCGTTCAAAAACCCGATGGATGAGGAATAGCCTTTCATGCTCGCTGAAATGCCCATCACTCTCACCGTCAATGGTCTCATTCACAATCTCGAGCTGGACC
>QIDL01000012.1 GCA_003228415.1 Gammaproteobacteria bacterium
CTGAACCGTTGCTCGCTCAGCTTGAGATTCTCCTCGGCTTGCCGCAGATCGTTTACGTTCTTTGCGATACACAGAATGCAGGGTTCTTCGTTGATTTCAATAAAGGTTGCAGAGACAAGAGACTGGATACGACGCCCACTTTTCGCGATGAACTGCATTTCTCGATTTGAGAAGGAACCCTGTGCGGCCAACTGACTTGTTGCTTCCTCGAGTTCGTTGGCGTGGTCGAAAACGTTCAGGTCGTAAACGGATTTCCCAAGCAACTCCGCTCGTGAGTAGTCGGAAGCAAGCAGGAAAGAATCGTTGATGTCATAGATGGACAGGTCGCTCTGTTTCAGGATGACGATGCCGTCCGGGCTTCGAGAAAAGACCTGCTCGAATTTTTCCTCACTCGCTCTCAGGGCTGATTCCGCGAGCCTTCGAGTGGTGATGTCTCTACCGATACACAACGTGCAAAGCTCGCCATCTATCTCGATATAGCGCAGCGAAATTTCGACGTTGACCAACTCGCCGGTCTTCGCTCTCAGACGTGTTTCCAGATCGGTGGTCTCACTGGAGCTTTCGAGTTGCCTTGCGATTTCAGTACGCTCTTGCGGATCCACAAACAACTCCAGATCCTTCTCCAGAAAGCCGATGGCGTCTTCCCTGGAGTAGCCGAGCAGCCTGGTAAAGCTTGCGTTGAAGTCGAGAATCAGAGAATCCGTCTGCCGCACGATCAGTATTGCGTCCGGGCTCGAGTGGAAAATTCGCGAGAATCTGGCTTCGCTGCTTCTCAATTGTTCGAGCGATGCCAACTGTTCGTGGATGTCCTGGCAGACCAGTGCGACATCGCCCTCGGGGCTTTGCAGTCCGATCATGGTAGCGGATACATGCCTGATCGCCGGTTCTGCTGCCGAGCGCCCACCCTGTAGCATTTTCAATCCAGGAAACTCGACCGGTGAATCAGCCGTGTTCTGGCATGCCTTGAATGCACCGATGAACGTTGAGCGATCTTCTGGTCCGATGTAGTCGAGGATGCTGTTGTTCGCCAGGGGGGCATCTTCGGTACCCAGAGTCGCGATTGCTCGAGTGTTGGCGTGTTTGATCCGACCGCTGTGATCCAGGGTGATCACAAAATCGGTAATCAGATCCAGGGTCTCCAGAAACCGGGACTCGGCGCTACTTGCCGCCGAGTTGGCACTCAGGGTTTCGGTCAGATCCAACAGCTGGATGACGATGAATTCTGGTTTGTTGAGCTCGTTTCTCAGCAGGTTGGCGTACGCCCGAGTCCAGATCGAGCGACCTTGGGTCGTGTCGAGATAGTACCCTTCAAGGTCCACCCGGTGACCGTCGAGAAGTCGGCGACGCTCGGTTTGCAGAGTCTCCCAGGCATCTCCTGTCAGAAGTGTTGCCAGGGGTTGTCCGGTCACCTCTGTAAGGGATTGGCCGAGGATCTTCTCGGTGCTGGTATTCAGCCATTCTACGTGACCGTCGAGATCGAGCAACAGCAGACCGGCCGGGGCGTGTTCAAATACCTGCACGAATCGCAGGAACGCGCTGCGAGTGCTGTTGGGTCGTAACAGGAAGAGGATCGAAACCAGCAAGGCTGCCAGGCCTGGCATCGCGTACCCGGCGTGGTCTGGCAGGTAGTACATGATCAGCCCTCCACCAAGCAGAGCGAGAGGAGGACAAGCAAGGATCAGCAGCAAATATGCGCGGTTGTGCAACATGACCTATAGTTGGTTGAAGGCGATGCCCGAATCCCTGGCACAACCGTCGAGATTTCATCCATGAACTACAGCCTCAAGCTATCTGTAGGCCGCCAAGGTCTCTATGACATCACGCACAAAGTAGCGGATTGCGTTGCCGGTGCCGAAGTGGATGAGGGGTTGGTCACACTATTTCTGAGACATACGTCTGCCAGTCTGGTTATTCAGGAAAATGCAGACCCGAGTGCCAGGGAAGATCTGGAATGCTGGATGAATCGGTTGGTGCCGGAAGATGACGATCTCTATACTCACACGCTGGAGGGACCGGATGACATGCCGGCCCATATCAAATCGGCGCTCACGGCGACGAATCTGTCTATCCCGTTGAATGAAGGTAAGCTGGTGCTTGGCCCCTGGCAGGGGATATTCCTGTGGGAGCATAGGCACTGTAGAGGTGATCGAGAAGTGATCGTCAACATCATGGGAGATGGGTAACCGCTGGTCAGCGGAGCCGGTGCGGGTCGGGAATTGTTCAGAGGTTCCCTTGTTCTTCCATCCAGCGCCGATGGCCGTCCGGGTCGAGAATCATCGAGGAGAAGTAGAGGAGCAATTCTCGATGGGTCTGATTGATTTGTGCTTCGTTCATTGCGAGTTCCCCCGCCTTGCTGTTGACGAAACGAAAGCACTCGGTAATGTCGGCAGCATCCCCCAGCACGATAGCGATGCGTTCATTGAGGTACTCATGCAGTAGCTCGAGATCGGCCTCCTCGAGGCCTGCATCAACGGGGTTCAATACGACATTGGCCCAGAGCGTTGCCAGGTAGAGTCGATAGAGGTTTTTGTCCACAAATCGCTCGGTAACCGAAGAGCGTTCCTCGATGTCGTCGAGAACGTCGGAAAACTGGGCTCGTATGTCTGTGACGGTCATGCAGATTTCGATCGGAGAGTCCGGCGAGCTTCGCGCAGCAACCGCCCACTGTCGCGCTCTTCGGCGACGTATCTGCCCAGCAGCGCGCTGGTGATTGGATCGATGCTGGTATCCAGGAAAACATCGGCAAACCGATCTTCAAGCCGCGGTTTCTTGCTGATGCCGAGAATTTTCTTGAACTTCTTCTTATCCGAACTATCTGATCGCGCGAGCTCGAGCCTGTTTTGAAAGGTGTTGTTTTTCTTTTCCCGGACGCTGAAGCCGAGTTCGGCGATACGTTTTGTGAACACGGCGGCATGCTCCGCTTCCCGAATGGCGACTACTCTGAGGACCTGCCGAAGCGCTTCATCGGCGGTGGTTTCGGCCCACGCTTCAAACAGCTTGTGGCCGTCGGCTTCACCCACGGCGATGGCGTTCAGGAGTCCGAGGTAGGTAGGCTTGCTGGACATGGCACTCAGAATCGGTTGAACCAGCGCCTAGTGTAGGCAAGCATCCGTCTGGTCTCAATCAGGAGTGGGCGTAGATCGAGTCAGGTCTGAGATCCGGCAACATCTTCGGTTCATCTGACACGGTTACGCCGCGCATTACGGCCGGATTCGGGTTAATTTAACCTTCTGTTTCACTTTTGGCTCAGGCGTGCAGCAATTCGATTCCATTCAACTGCCGGAATCGGCAGAACAGCTTCGTGGCGAAGTTCGGGAGTTTTTGACATCCCAGGCGGCCCGCCTGAGTCCGCCTAATTCCGACTTCACCACTGGCCATGATCCTGAATTTTCTCGACTGCTGGGTGGTCGTGGCTGGATTGGGATGACCTGGCCACGGGCCTATGGTGGTGCCGAACGTTCTTTTTTTGAGCGTTACGTCGTCACCGAGGAACTGTTGGCGGCAGGCGCGCCTGTGAGTGCTCATTGGATCGCCGATCGGCAGAGCGGCCCCCTGCTGCTCAGATTCGGCAGCGAGGCTCAGCGGTCTCGCTATCTACCGGGTATCACTCGAGGCGAGTGCTTTTTCTCCATTGGGATGAGCGAGCCGAATACCGGATCGGATCTGGCGTCCGTCAGAACCACCGCGACGAAGGAGGTAGAAGGCTGGCGAATCAACGGGACGAAGCTCTGGTCTACAGACGCGCACCGCAATCACTTTCTCATTGCGCTGGTTCGAACCGAGCCTGCCTCCGACAACCGACATGCGGGGCTGTCGCAGATAATCGTTGATTTGAGAGAGGATGGCGCAAAGGTTCGTCCTATTCGAAACATGGCGGGCGGCCAGGACTTCAACGAAATTCTGTTCGATGAGGTACTCGTGCCGGAGGACCGCATCATAGGTGAGCCGGGAAACGGCTGGCAGCAGGTGACCAGCGAGCTTGCCTATGAGCGTAGCGGGCCGGAGCGGTTCCTGTCTGCATTCAGGGTTCTGGTCGAGTTTGTGCGAGCAGTAGGGCCGGATGCCGAACCTCGAGCAGCCGCGGTCGTCGGCCGAGCCGTTGCCCACCTGCTTGCGCTAAGGCGCATGTCGATCTCGGTGGCCGGGATGCTCGAGCAGGGAAAGAGTCCGGATGTTGAAGCGGCGCTGGTGAAGGCGCTTGGCAACGACTTCGAAAAATTGCTGCCCGAGATGGTCCGTCTGGCGACGTTGGAGGACTTTACCAACAACGATCGGTGGTCAGACTTTCGAGAGGTTTATAGCGATACGTTGCTGCTCTCTCCTTCGTTTACCCTGCGTGGTGGCACTCGGGAAATACTGCGTGGCGTGATCGCCCGCGGCTTGGGGTTGCGCTGATGGATACCCGAGGTCTGCTGCTGGATACCGCGACCCGGATTTTCTCCGATCACTGCGACAAGGCGTTACTCGATGCCGCGGAAACGGGTGAATTTCCTGAAAGGTTATTCGGTCTCATACGCGAGAATGGATTTCATGGGCTGGCCATGACAGCGTCCGAAGTGCCTCTGATAGAGTCCTTTCTTGTGCTGAAAGTGGCAGGGCGGTTCGCGCTACCGTTGCCTCTGGCGGAGATACTCCTGGGTAATCGATGGCTGGACCGCGATGATCGGCTGATTGCGATTGGAATCGGTGACGCGACGGGTGCCCGAAATGTACCCTGGGGTCGGTTGGCGGATTCGGTGGTGGCGGTCAGAGAATCAGGCGAAGTCGCCCTGCTGGGGGATTTCACGGTCACCGAGGGCACCAACCTGGCCGGTGAACCTCGGGATCGAGTCGTAGCGGACAGCGTCGAAAGCCTGGAACTCAGTGACGATGCTTTTAGCGAGATGGCTCTGTCCCGGGTAATGCTGATGGCGGGTGCGCTCGAACGGGTTCTGGAACTGTCACTGCAATATGTCGGGGAACGGGAACAGTTCGGACGCCCCATCTCCAGGTTTCAGGCCATACAACACCATATGGCTGTGATGGCGGCAGAGGTTGCTGCGGCAGTTCGTGCGGCCGATGCCGCCGCCCAAGCGATCGAAGGAGATCGATTCTTTCTGGAGGTTGCTGCGGCAAAAAGTCGCGTAGGCGAATCTGTGAGTGTGGTAGCAGAGCTGGCGCATCAGGTACATGGCGCCATGGGCTTCACCCACGAACATCAGTTGCATCACTTTACCCGCCGTTTGTGGGCCTGGCGTGACGAATTCGGAACGGAACTATACTGGCAGACAGCGCTCGGTTCGCATGTAGCCGGCCTCGGTGCCGACGCACTCTGGGAGTTCATCGCCACCCGCGGTTGAAGTGGCGGTTGAAGCAGGTGGGTGAAGCAGGTGGTTGAAGCAAGTGTCTGAAGGGTTTCCGGCGAGGCCTGAGCCGCCACTGGTCCTGGCGATCAGCGAGTGTCTGTTGGGAACCGAGGTCAGGTACGACGGTAGCGGGGCGAAAATCTCATTCCCGCATCGGGTGTTGTCGGAGCTGTTCGAGTATCGAGGCATCTGCCCGGAAGTCGCCGTCGGCATGGGTGTGCCGCGGGAGCCGATCCGATTAGCCGATATCGACGGTGTGATCCGGGCGGTTGAGGTAAGCGATCCGGCCGGTGATTTTACAAAACCTCTGCGTCACTATGGTGAACGGGTCGCCTTGGAACTTGGTGATGTGGCCGGTTATGTCTTCATGAACGGCTCGCCGAGTTGTGGTCTCCATGGTGTCAAGGTTTATCCCTACCAGCTCGGGAAGCTGAGTGGCGCACCCGATCGCAGTGGTCGCGGTATTCATGCTGGGGCCATCGTTGCGAGATTGCCTCAATTACCCGTGGAGGAAGGCTTGCGTCTGCACGATGTGGTGCTGAGAGAGAATTTTATTTGCCGTACGTTCGCCTACGCACACTGGCGCAATCTGTGCTCTGAGGGGCTGAATCAAGTAAACCTGATGGCCTTTCACGACCGCTACAGGTATCTGCTGATGGCGCACAGTACCGAGCACTTACAGCAGGCCGGGAGATGGATTGCGAATCTCAAAGATACTATCGATACGAACCGGAATGGTTACCTCCCGATTTTAATGGCGGGGCTGAAACGCACAGCGTCCCGCAGCGGACATGCCAGCGTGCTGACGCATCTGCAATGCTATCTGAAACGCGACCTGGACGGCCCGGCGCGTCGGGAACTGGCGGCGTCAATCACCGGCTACCGCCGGGGGGAGCAGCCGTTACAGGCGCCTCTGGCGCTGCTGAAGCTTCATCTTGGGCACCGCCCCGATGACTATCTACGCTACCAGACGTATCTGGATCCATATCCGGAAGTGGCGTAATTGTCCAACCCACTCCTGCCGGTCGCGCTAAACGGACACTATGCGGTCGCAGGATCAGCAGGACGCAGCCCGGCGGAGGATTCCTGTAAACTCTGCTGACGATAGAGATCGGAGTAGTGGCCTCGCGCGGCCATCAGTTCAATATGGCTTCCGGTCTCGGTAATTCGACCTTCCTCTATGACGACGATACGGTCGGCGTTTCGAATGGTGGAAAGTCGATGAGCAATCACGAATGCGATCCGACCTTCCAGCACATTAGCCATGCCTTGCTGAATCCGTTGTTCGGTTTCGGTGTCTACCGAAGAAGTCGCTTCATCCATCACCAGAATCTGAGGGTCAGCCAGAATGGCGCGTGCGAAAGATACCAGCTGTTTCTGACCAGCAGACAACCGGCTGCCGCCTTCCCCGGTCGGGGTTTGATAACCGTCATCGAAGCGCTCGATGAATTCGTGGGCACCAGCCAGAGTAGCGGCAGCCTGCACTTCTTCGTCGGTTGCATCGAGGCGGCCATAGCGGATGTTGTCCAGAATGGTGCCGCTGAACACGTGGGCGTTTTGCAGCACGATTCCCAGATTCGACTGAAACCAGTGCAGGCTTCTGTTTCGATAGTCCAGGCCATCTATCAATACCGTGCCGCGGGTAGGCTCATAGAAACGGCAGATCACGTTCACGAGCGTGCTTTTGCCACCGCCCGTTGGCCCGACGATGGCGATCGTTTCGCCGCGTTGGACCTTGAGATCGATATCAACAAGCACGGGGTCATCAGGATCATAGGCGAAGCCGACATGTCGCAGTTCGATGCTTTGAATCTCGACTTCTCCACCATCGGCTGCAAATCGACCCTGTGCTGGATGTTGGGACATCGAGACCTGGTTCGGCGTCAGATTCTGCTGCTGGGAGATGGCATGAATGACCGAATCGGAGTCCTTGATCTCGGGTTCCGCTTCAATCAGGCTCAAGATCCGTTCAGCGGATGCCTGTGCCATCTGCATCTCCGCAAACCAGTGTCCCAGTTGTTCCACCGGATCGAAGAAGTGGCGGGTATAGGCCATGAAGGCCACCAGAGTCCCTGCGCTGATGAAGCCGCCAAGTAGATCGATCCCGCCGATGGCCAGCGCCAGTCCGGTCGCCAGACTGGCCAGGGTGATGACGATAGGCACATAGACGGCTGCCTGGGTCAGGTTGGTGACCGATGCGCCGTACATCTTATTGGTCAAGGACTGGAATTCTTTGAGGTTGGCTTTCTCACGGACGAATGCC
>QIDL01000468.1 GCA_003228415.1 Gammaproteobacteria bacterium
AGCCTTCAACATGGGCCACCCGTTCACCTCACGGGCCGTGGTGGTGCCGATATCGCTGTCCGAATACATGAAGGGCGAGATAAGTGCGATCGAGGTCAGCCTGCCGTTCTCAAAGCATCGCACGGGCACCAGGAAATCGACCTCGGTTCTGGCCCATCGGCCCATGTTGTTGGTCGCAGACGCCATCTCATCGAATGCCATCACCGTCATATAGACGTAACGGCCATACGGCCGGTAGAGGCATCCCGTCTGATCTGTCACCCCGCTGTTCAGGTAGGCGTCGCAGAAGGTTTCAAGCTGCTCCGGATCTGCCAGCAGCGGTAACACCCGGACTCGAGTTTCCGGAAACGCGAACGGGCCGGTTGCCACCTGGAAGGCCGCCGAGCCGGTGGTGTTATACGCCTTGTAGTCCGGTTTATCGGGCCTGGGGCGGGCAATCCTGTGATCGTTGCGCCAGTAGTCCCGGTTGGTTCGCCAGCACAGTCGCTGCCCTTTCTGGTAGAGCAGATCCATTTCCTGCCAGAACGGCACCAATGGCTTCAATGTCGCGACACTACTATCGGATGAGTCTTCTTCTACCTCCAGGCCGAGAGTCTCGACGATCGGCAGTGCTTCGTGGCGATGCACACGCACACGAAATCCTCCCGACAGATCGCCACGCAGCATCGCGCCTTCGCCGAGCAGCCCGGACTCCCGGATACGGGTAATCCGGACCTGTGCGTTGGTCAGCGCCTGATAGCAGATCTGCTCCGGGTCCTCCGCATCTCTGAACTGCTTGAGATTGATGGTGTTGGCCGAGATCGACCGGGTCATCTGCTGCATGCTGCGAACCACGGCGGGTGCGGTCTCAACCATGGATTCAAGATCATCGATACCCGGGCCACCCCACAGCGGACCGAACATCGATGTGGCGCCCTGCATCATGAGATCCAGCCACTCGATGCTGTTGCGGGCCAGAGACATGATCGGCCCGTTGCGAGAGCCGGGTCGAACCGGTATCGAGCTGTAGTTGGGTGGCGCGTACTCTTCGATCACGATCAGGTCCCGGGGCTGCGGGCGTTCGTTCCGATAGAGCTGATCGAATATGTGTGTAGACATTCTCAACACTTCACGATTCGCCATGGGATGTTGAGTGAGCGGATCCGCCACGTTGTCGAACCAGCCCTGCACCTTTGGCCATCCGAAAACCTCCCGGCCCTCCACCTGCGAACTCTCGTTGTCCACATAAATGAACGGGGCATTCTGGGCGAACCCTTTGAATCTCAGTTTTCCGTCCCGCTGCCGTTGATACCAGCGAACCGGCACCGCGAAGAACAGTTCGTTCTGCGAGGTCCATCCGAGGTTTCCGGTGGCCTGGGACATGCGCCCATAGTTGGCGACGCACAGCATGACCACCGGCGCCAACGGCCGAAACACAGCAAACTCAGGCGCAACGTTCAAAAAGTTGTCACAAAACCGTTGCAGCTTGCTCATGTCGGCCTTCAGGGGGAAGTAACGGATCGTGGTTCCCGGAAATGTAAACGGCGGCGGCGCTGTCACCGTCGCAAATCCCCGCCATGGATTGAATGGTGGGTTCACAGGTCGTTCTCTGCGCCGGCTCACTGCTTCTCCCTCATCAGTTCCGTTCGAATACCCAGGTGGCAAGACCTTCGATGAACCGCTTATCGCGTGATGGCGGAAGCCCCCCGTAGGCTGTTTCGAACTCTGCCAACGCGGCGCCGGCGAGACCGTGGGCCACCTGTCTTGCGTAGTCGACGCACTCATAGTGATCGATGCGGTCACGCAGCCAGGCGACTTCGATCGGGCACTTGCTGGTTCGGTCGAGGGCCAGAGTGCGACCTACCCGTCGCCGTTCTTCGTCGGTGGCCTCCTCGAGCAACCGAATGATCATCAGCGTGCGCTTGCCCTCCCAGAGATCCCCGTCCTGCTCCTTGCCGTAGCGTTTGTCGGCGATCAGATTGAGCAGGTCATCCTGTATCTGAAAGGCTGCGCCCAGGAAAAAGCCGAAGCGGATGAAGCGCTCCACCTCCACGCGCCCGCGGGTACCGATCAACGCACCCACTCTGGTGGGATAGATGGTGGCGAGCCAGCAGGTCTTCTTCATGACCATCTCCAGATAGTCACCTTCGGTCACGTCCATCGAGTTGTCGCTGCGCCAGCCGAGTTCCATGGCCTGACCTTCCGCCGACTCTCTCGCGACGATCTCAACTTCCTCGATGATTCGCAGACTCAACTCCGGGCCAAGGCGGGCCTGGTTGTCGATCAACGGTCGAAGGCTCAACAGCGTCAGGGTGTCGCCGGCGTTGACCGCGATCGGAACACCATGAATTTCGTGCAGCGTCGGTTTACCACGACGCTCCAGGCTTTCATCCTCAATGTCATCGTGGATCAGCAACGCGTTGTGCATGAGTTCAAGTGATACCGCGGAGTTGATCGCATCTTCTAGCGGCGCACCGAATGCTCGCGCCGTTGCGATGCAGATGCTGGGGCGCATCATTTTGCCCCCGCGCCGAGGATAGTCCGCGACGATGTCGTAGAGGTGTTTGCGCGGCTCTCGGTCAGGCAAGTACCTGCCCAACGCCTTACGGGTATGGGATCCGTATCTTGCCAGCGTTTCGGCCACCAGCGAGGGTGTTTGCGAAGCTGTCAAGCGCTTCAACCCAACTGAACGTTCAGTGTTCCCACGGGTTGCCGGTTGGCCGTATCGAGAACCACACCGACATACTGACCTTTCAGATTCTCGGGATCGGATCGAATTTCGACCAGAAGTGTTTCTTCGTCCGGTGATGAGCAGTTGACGGACATGGCGGGACCATCGCCGTCCAGAGGAACCAGGCTGGAGATTTCTACGTGATTGGTCGCGCTGCCATTGTGAAATTGAAGATCCATCCTGGTTCTGAGGGCCGACTGGACTTCGAAGACAACGTTGACGGTCGCCGACTGATCGTCCCAGCTCCATTCGTCGCTGTCGTCATCGTCATGGTCATCGACATCGTCGTAGTCGCCATTGTCGCCGTAGTCATCCCGATAGCCCCGGGAGCCATCGTCCCCGGCTTCCTCGGAAACGGTCATCAGATCACTGTAGCGACCGACCATGTCGAACCAGTTGTTGATCAACTCCATGTAAAGTTCCATCCAGCGCCGATATACCGCACTGTTTGCCGGCATGCCTGGGGGTGACAGATTGGTCAGCCGTCGCGCGAACCGTGTGCCTTGCCGCAGCCAGGCTTCGCTGACTTCATAGCCGGTCCGCACCGCATCTTCGATGAAATCCCTATCTCCTCCGCGCGCGGACCCAGAGTCCGCGTCCGGTCGTCGATTAGGGTGCTTGCGCCCAGCAGGTGGTCGCTGCTTGATCTTCGCCATGGCCCTCTCCCAAACGCCAATTCCTGTCTGTTCCGATGCGGCGGCGAAAACGGCGCACGCGCGCGCTCTGCCACAGCAGCGCTCGGAGTCCATTCGAGCAGCGGACCTACTTTAATAGCGTTATCGCGGTGGTTTGTAAACAGATCTTTGGCTGTGTGATTTTTCGGAGTTCGGGAGTTCGGGAGTTGGGGACTTCGGTAGATAGAGACGACGGAAAGTCTGCGCCTGCTATCCGGGTATTCTACTGCGCGGCGATGACCTTCTTCACCACCGGGTCCGACAACATTCTGGCTCTGTGATCGGCTACCCTGGGGAATTGGTTGGGATCGACACCGTCTGCTTTCAACCAGGATGCGATGGTGAACAGATACATGTCAGCAATACCGTAATCCTCGCCCATCACCCATGGACCTCTGAACAGTCTGGTTTCGATGGTCTCAAAACACTCGCTCATGGATTCCGGCGTCTTGCGTTTCATTTCACTGATCGCGGCAGGATCGTCTGCCCATCGATAGCCGCGCACACCATGGGCATGAGCGACATGAACCGTCGAGCTCAGGTAGGTGCAGAATGACAGCAACTGGGCAAACGCAAACGGATCGTCCCTCGGTGTGAGGCCTGCTTCCGGAGCGGATTGGCTGATGTACACCAGAATCGCCAGATTCTCGGTCAGGGTGCCATCGGGCGTCACCAGCACGGGCACTCTTCCTTTCGGATTAATCGATAAATAGTCATCTCCACGCTGTTCATTGTTCCCGAAATCAACCTTTATGGCTTCATATGCCGCCCCTGTCTGTTCCAGGGCGATATGTGACGCAAGAGAGCAGGAATGCGGCGCGTAGAACAGTCGATACATGATCTGGCCTCCTTTCGATGAAATGGCTGCTCATTGGAACATTCCAGGTCAAGGAATGGCAGCGCCTGGCAGCGTGCCTGCTCCCAGCGCGTCTGCTCCGAGGCGCGGGTTCTCATCGAGTTGATCCGAATCAAGCGCCAGACCGGATTCCGGGCTATCATTAGCTTCCTATTAAGTAGGAAGCTAACCAAATGGCGGAACCCCTCCTGTCAACCCGTTCCCTCGAGCCCCCCGAGAGCTTCGTTTTTCCGCTGCTGAGCCTGGCCCGGCATTGGCGCTGGTGGCTCGATCGCCGCCTCAAGCCCGAGGGCGTGACCCAGGGCACGTGGTTCATCCTGGCATATCTCAAGCTCGGTGGTGACGGTATGGCGCAGAAAGACCTGGCGAAGTTCATCGGTATCGAAGGACCCACTCTGGTCGGGCACCTCGACCGCCTCGAAAAATATGGCCTGGTGGAACGTCGGGAGGACGCCGGCGACCGCCGCTCGCGCACCGTTCACTTGACCCCCGCCGCCGAGCCGCTGTGGTCGAAGGTCTCACACATCGCATCCGCGATGCGCACCGAGCTGCTCGAAGGCGTCTCGCAGGACGATCTCGCCGCATGCACCCGGGTATTCGAGCGCATCAAGGCGAACGCAGCAGACCGGTTCTGAGACAGACCTGGAGACAGATCGATGGCCGAACAGGAAGCTCAGGAACGTTGGAACGCAGAATCTACCGAGGAACAGGTAGTGAGCGAAAGCCTGGTTCGCCGCCTGTTTCCCTATGCACTCGCTGCGGTCGCTGTCGCTGCCTCGGTATGGATCGGCTCGCTGTTCGTCGATCGTTATTTCAACCTCTATATAGACGATGCGCGCATCGGCGCCGACGTCATCACCGTCGCCAGTCGCGTTCCCGGTTGGATCGCCGAGCTTCGCGTCGGTGCCACCGACGTGGTCAGGAAGGGCGATCTGCTCGTCGTTCTCGATAGCCGTGAGGCGGACACCAAGCTCGCCGAACTCGAGGCGCAGTTGAAGGGCACCCAGGAGGAATGGCAGCAATCCCAAACACGCCTGGAGATGGCGGGCGAACAGATCAGCAGCCGTTATCAGGCGTATGAGTATCGTCTCGCAGCCGCCAAGGCCATCGTCGCGGCAGCGCAATCCGATCTTGCGCTGGCGAAAAGCGATTTCGAGCGCATCGATGCCTTGCTGAAACGCGGTGTGGTCTCCCGACAGGAATGGGAAGAGGATCGCGCGCGGTATCAGGGAGCCCAGATAGACCTGCAGCGAGCCCAGGCCGATGTGGCGACTGCCAACGCGAACCTGGTCGAAGCCGCGGCCGAGCGTCAGCAGCTCGAACTGCTGGCTGGCGAGCAGATATTGCTGCTTTACCGCGAAGAACAGGTGAGAGCCGCGCTCGCGCGCGCCAGGCTCGATGTCGAAGATCACCGTCTTCGAAGTTCAGTCGATGCTGTCATCGATCGTACCTTTGCCAACGAAGGCGAGTACGTTCTGCCCGGCCAGCGGCTGGTCATGCTCCACGACCGAAGCGAAGTCTGGGTGGAATCAAACGTGATGGAAACCGACCTCAGGTATCTGCAAGTCGGCATGCCCGCGACGGTGATCGTAGACGCATTCCCCGACGAGGTTTTCGAGGGGACCATCATTCGCGTTGGAGATGTCGCCACCAGCCAGTTCGCGCTGCTGCCCAACCCCAACCCAAGCGGCAACTTCACCAAGATTTCGCAACGTATGCCGGTGCGCATCGCGCTCGAGCAGCGCGATAACAAGCTGCGGCCCGGCATGATGGTGGAGATCAAAATTGCCATCGATCGTTGACACCCACGCGTCCGACGACTTCGTCCGAAAATACGACACAGGGCCCGACGTCACGCCCAACACCCAGGCACTGTTCCGGAAATACGGCCGATCCTATCGCTGGCTCTCGGTGATCACGATCATGAGCGGGTCTGTTGCGTCGTTGCTGACGTCGACCATCATCAACGTTGCGATCCCCGAAGTCATGGGTACTTTCGGGATGACACTGAATGAATCCCAGTGGTTGTCGAGCGGTTTTCTTGCGGCAGCGACTGCCACCATGTTGTTGAGTGCATGGGCCGTCGAGTCATTCGGCATGAAAGCCATCTACATCACCGGCATGACGATGTTCATGGTGGGTTCGGTAATGGGCGGCCTGAGCATGACATCGGACATGCTGATCTTTTCACGGATCGTTCAAGGCGCGTCCACAGGGCTGATCGGCCCCATCGGGATGATCATTACCTTTCAGGTGTTTCCGCCGCACCAGCGCGGCCGCGCCATGGGAATCTTCGGAGTCGGCACCATCCTGGCACCGGCTCTGGGCCCCACCCTGGGGGGCGTGCTGATCGATCAGTTCTCCTGGCACTACGTCTTCTTCGTGGCTGTGCCTTTCAGCATTTTTGCACTTCCGACGGCTGTCTTTTTCATTCCGGGTCGGGAAGCGTCCGGCAAACGTCCACCGTTCGACTGGATCGGCTTCACGCTGATGATGATCTTCATTCCCACCTTCATGCTGGGTTTCTCCAACGGTCAGCGCGAGGGCTGGGATTCCACCATCATTCTCACGTATTTCACCGCCACGGCGGTTTCGGGCGTCGCCTTTGTCCTGTGGGAGAACCACATCGAAGAGCCGATGCTGAACCTGCGCGTGTTTCTGAACAAACGCTTTGTTGCCGCCGCCATCTTGACGGCGGTCATGGGCGCGGGCCTTTATGGCTCGACCTACCTGGTACCACTATTCCTGCAAACACTGCAGGGGCTGACACCAACGGCTTCGGGGTTGTTGATGATGCCGGCCGGGCTGGCCATGGCGTTCATCTTCCTCGTCGGCGGCGAGCTCTCGGACCGCTTCCCGTCTCGCGTGCTGATCATGCTGGGGCTTGCATTCTTCGCCATCTCTTCGCTGCTCCTGGGCACGGTGGATCTCAACACTCCATACTGGAGCCTCGTCTGGTGGGCGATCATCGGACGCATCGGCATCGGACTCATCTTCCCCAGTCTGAATCGCACCGCGCTCAGCGTGCTCGGCTTCGATCTGCTGGCCCAGGGCGCGGGTGCGCTCAACTTCCTGCGTCAGCTCGGTTCGGCTTTCGGTGTCAATCTCATCGCCATCGAGCTCGAGCGACGGACATCATTCTTCAGGGACGCCTTCTTTACTGCCCAAGGCAACATAGATTCGCAAGCAATGGAAGAGACGATGCGTCAGGTGCAACTGTTATTGACACCCGCAGGTTTGTCTTCCATCGAGGAGCTTGCTGTGTCGGCTGGCTATATGGCCCAGGCCGTTGCCACCGAGGCCGGGGTCATGGGCTTTCGCGACAGCTTCATGATCATTTGTGTGCTATTCCTC